>JAVEWL010000398.1:0-5569 GCA_034004565.1 FCB group bacterium
CCTGCGGCAAGACGAACCTCGCCATGCTGCTCCCGCCGGAAGGAATGAAAATCAAGGGCTACCGCATCTGGACCGTCGGCGACGACATCGCCTGGATTCGCCAGGATAGCGACGGCCGCCTGTGGGCCATTAACCCCGAGGCCGGCTTCTTCGGCGTCGCACCGGGCAGTAACTCGCGCACGAATCCGAACGCGGTGGCCACGGTTCAGAAAAACACCATCTTCACGAACGTCGTGCTCGGCGAAGACGGCACGGTGTGGTGGGAAGACGGCGACGGCGAGCCCCCGGCGAATGCCCTCGATTGGCTCGGCCGCCCCTGGACGCCCGACATGAAGGGCGCCGACGGCAAGCCGGTCGTGGGCGCGCATCCGAACAGCCGCTTTACGGCGCCGTTCAAGCAGTGCCCGTCGGCCTCGTTCCGCATTGAGCATCACCACGGCGTGCCCATCTCCGCCTTCATCTTCGGCGGCCGCCGCAACACGCTGGCACCGCTGGTGTACGAAGCCTATTCGTGGAATCACGGCGTGTTCGTCGGCGCGAGCATGGCGTCGGAACGCACCGCCGCGCAGTACGGCAAGCAGGGCGAAGTACGGCGCGATCCGTTTGCGATGCTGCCCTTCTGCGGCTACCACATGGCCGATTACTTCAAGCATTGGGTGAAGATGGGGCGCGAAGTGAAGCGGTTGCCGAAGGTGTTCCATGTGAACTGGTTCCGTCGCGGCGCCGACAACCAGTTCCTGTGGCCCGGGTATGGCGAAAACCTGCGCGTGCTCGAGTGGATCATCGAGCGGTCGCGCGGCGAGGGCAAGGCCGAAGCGACGCCGATCGGCTACGTTCCGGCGAAGGACGCGCTCGACATGACCGGTCTCGACCTGGCGCCCGGCGTCATGGACGAACTGATGCACGTGGACACGGAATTGTGGCGGCAGGAAGCGGAGGACATCGAGAAGTTCTTCGATTCCCTGGGACCGCACATGCCGTGGGAACTGCGCAACGAGCTCGAAGCGCTGCGTCGCCGCCTGGAAGAGCATGACCCAGCGCCCGTGAAGTAAGCGAAGACGATTATCGAGGCCGGCGTCCCGGATGGGGGCGCCGGCCTTTTCAGTTCTTGACGAATGCCTCCTCATCCCAACTCTGCATCAAGCCTGTGGCACCCTCAAGCCGGCTGCATAACTTGGGGGTGTTTTTCTTCAGAAGATCACCACGAAGGCACAAAGACTCAAAGAACTGCAAGAGAACGGCAAACACGAATGGGGGATGGGTGTGCCCGAACGCAGCGCGCCGCACCCCAGCGTGCTCGTGGCCAAGAGGACGGAAAACAGGGACTGTTCCACTTTTGATGAGCCAAGGCCTACCTGCGGAGCCCCGAGCCCCGCTTCCGCCCCAACAGTCAACCAGTTCCTCTGACCAAAAGTGGAAACTGTCCCTGCTTTCCACCAAAGGGAATGGGTCTTATGGGCCTTATGGGTCTTATGGGAGTCATGGGAAGGATGAGGAGCTCTTCATCTTCCCAATCGTGTTAATCCTGTCAAAAACTCTTGCAGTTCTTTGAGTCTTTGTGCCTTCGTGGTGATCTTGCTTCTCAGTCAATCCTGATATCCTGTCAAAAGGTAAACACCCCCAAGCCGTGATGCCGGCTTGGGGGTGCCACAAATACTGGGCAGGGCAGCTCGATGTCTTGCTACTGTTTAGTGATGAGGATGCCGTCCACGCCGAAGTAGTAGCCTTTGGATGCAGGATTCTTGCCGAGGTTCTTGAAGGTCAGGGTGTGGGCGCCGGCTGTCAAGGGTTGCGGCGGGAAGAAACGTTCGATCGAGCTGATGCCGGAACTGTAGAGGTCCATCGGCTCGCCGAGAGGCTGGTCATCGAGGCTGACCTGATAGATGCCGTAATCGAATGAGGTGGTGAACAGGATCATCAGCGAGCAGGAGCTTGTCTCGACGACGTCGAAGGGAACATTGAGGGTCTGGCCTTCGGCGCCGGGAGTCCAGAACAGGTGGCTGCCGCCGCTGGCGCCGGGGATGGCCTGGGGCTGGACGGCGCCTTCGCTGGCCGTGGCTTTGGGAATCAGGCTTTCGGCTTCGACGACGCTGCCGTAGTCGAAGTACATGCGCGCGTAGCCGACGGGCATATCCGGCCAGGGTTTGTGCGGTTCGGCCTGGTACCAATAGGCAACCGAGGAGAAATCGTCCGTGCGTTCCTCGAAACCCGACTTCACGCTGTTGTCCGAGTTGAACGTGACCCCCTTGTGCTCGATATCCACACGCAGCGATTTCGTGAAGCGCACGGGGTCGGTGATGTGCCAGCGATAGACGGTGCTGTGGTCGCCGGCGCGCATGCCTTCCACAAGCGGCGCGCCGTAGAAGGGTCCGTCCTGCTGCCGGAAGCCCCAGCCGTCGCAGAAATAATCCTCCGTGCCCGTACCGCGCAGGCTGGGTTCGGCCTCGCCGTCGATGAAGAAGAAATCGTCGCCTTCGCCCCACCAACTGGCAGTGTGCTGGCGCACGCTGAGGACCGTGCCCACGTAGTGGCCGCGCCCCTCGATGTCGGCCAGGAGATAGTTCTGGCCGGGTACCGTGGGGAAGTCCTGGCGGTACATGGCGTGGAAGTAAGCGGTATTGGGCGGCAACTGGGGAAGCTTTTGCCAGTCAATGTAGTAATAGAACGCGTTGGCCGGCTGTTTACCTTCGTTCGTTACCGTAATCTTCGCGGACTTGGCGAAGGGCATGGGCCAATAGCAGTTGCGGCCGCGCCCCTCGGAACTGACCTTGATGGGCAACGACACGAAGGACCTGTCGATGCCGTGACCGATTCCGAAGAAGTCGCCGATGGGGCACTCGACCGACGGCTTTTCCTCGCCGTCCCAGTACATGCGCAACACGAGAAGCCGTGAATAGCCGCGCTCGGGCGAGGCGATGGTGTTCCAGATGTGGTTGATGGAGCCGGGACCCTCCAACTCGGCCAGGACAAGCGTTTCACCGGGCGGTATGGGGCGGGCATCCGCGTTGCCGTTTTGCCAGTCGGGATCGCACGATGAGGCCCGCTTGGATTGCGCGTCCTGCAGGATCGAAATATCTTCCAGGCCGAAGCCAAGCCCGGTCTGTGCGACGGCTGCGCCGCATGCCAACACCGCGGCCAACGCCGCGAACACGACCTTTCTGCTGGTGGTCATTTGGTTCTCCCTCTTCGTTTGCCGCTTCCGTTCTTCCTGCGCGTACGCCGGTCGGGGTGCTAGAAGAGCGTTAATTCGGCCTGAATGTCAAGCGGCATGCGCACGGGAGGTATGGGAAGGATGAAAAGGATGGCAATATGAAAGCGGGGGATGGGTGGCGCTCGAAGAAGCGTTCTCCCGCTAGAAGGCGTTGATAAGGGTTTCGAGCATATTGTCAACGATGCCGATGACGCGGGAACTGGCCTCGAAGGCGCGCTGGAACTGGATCATCGTGGTGACTTCCTCGTCGATGGATACGCCGGAGACTTCGAGACGCCGACGCTGGAAGTTGTCCACAAAGCCCTGCTCGACATCGCGTGTTTGAATGGCGGACTTGGTGTTTACGCCCAATCGGGCAATGCTCGACTCGTAGTAATCGTTTATGGACGCGCTGCCATCTTCGAGTACGCGCGCGGTGCGGATTCCGGCCATGGCCAGCGCGGCGGTATTGTCCCCCGTTTCCTTGATATCGGTCGCGTAGGCCGAGGTGATGAGTGACGGATTGTCTCGCAGGGCCTGGTTGACCCCTATGCTGCGCGCGTCGGTGCCGGAAAAGAATCCGTTTACCCCGAGCGCCACCAAGACGTTCGAGGTATCGTTGGCAAACGAGAAGGTATAGCCCGCGTCGCCTGTGATCTCGAGTTGACCGTCGGCATTGACCGCGGCGCTAAGATTGGCGACCCCGTTGAGGCTTGCCGCGACATCGTCAATCGAACTGAGGATGCCCACGAAGATCGTCGACGTGGAGGCCGTACCGGCGGAATCGCGCACCACCACCTCGAACGAGCCCGTGCTGATATCAAACGGGAGCCCCTCAAGCGACATCGGCATGCTTGTGTTCGCAACGGAGAAAGAGGATGTGACCGTGCCGGACAACCCTTGCAGGCCGTGGCCCTGGGAGTGAATGCTGTTGATCTGCTGAATAAGGGCGGATGCGATGGTGTCGAGCTGCGCGTCGACTTGGGGAACAATCGTATCGCGCACGTTGAGAAGCGCATGCAGTTCGCCCGATTCAATCTTCACGGGGCGGTTGTTGCTGGCAAACTGAATCGAGACCAGGTCGTCCCGTTCGGGATCGAGGGAGGCCGTACGCACGGCCGCGATATGGTTCGATTTGACGCCGTTTACCAGCATTTCCCCGCCGACGAACACGTCGACGAGACCGTTGCTGTGTTCCTGGGTGGTGACATCCATGTACTGTGACAACTGGTCGAGAAGCCGGTCTCGTTCGTCGCGCAGGTCATTGGCGGCGTTGCCGCCGGCTTCCATCTGAGCGATGCTGCCGTTCAGGTCGGCGATGCGATCGGAAATGTCGTTGATTGTCGGGACCAGTTCCCTGATCTGCGCGTTGGCGTGGCTGCGAAGGTCGTCCAGGCGCGACGTAACCTGCTTCAGGCTGCTTGCAATGGCGTCCGCCTCGGCAAGGACCGCCTCGCGAACCGGGAGTGACTCTGGATTGTTCGCGAAATCGGAGAGGGCATCGAAGAACGTACCTATGCGGGTGCTGAACCCGTTCTCGTTCGGCTCCAGGAAGAGGTCTTCGATCCGATTGTAATATTCGACTTCGGTGGTGGCCGCGCTCAGGTTCGGCGCCTGCTGGCGGTAGACGCTATCGAGGAAGGTGTCGCGCAGGCGCTCGATGCCGGTAATTTCGACGCCGCGGCCCATCTGGCCGAAGGGATACTCGACGGGCGTGCGCGCCGCCAATCCGGCCCGTTGCCGCGAGTAGCCTTCCGTATTGACGTTCGCGATGTTGTGCGCGGCCACGTCGACCTGTGTCTGGGCGGCAGACAGGCCCGAGCGGGCTATATCCAGCGTGCTGAATAAGGTTCCCAAGCTACGACTCCTGTAATTCCGGGCCTCCAGCGGCGCATGAAGTTCGACAAGGGGCGGGGCGCTGGGCCCCGCCCCAGTCCGTCCGTGTAAGAGCGCCAACCGGGAATCCGTTCCCAGTCCTCATCATGCCGGGGATAGATGCAACTGCCGTTCCAATTATCGGCGAAGAACGGAAGGTGCTTTATTGTAAAGGCTTAGGGAATATGTCGGCCTTCCGGGGGCAGGCCTTGGCAGGCAGACTTTGCCCCCTGAGGGGCAGATTCTGCCACTGCATGAATGTACTCCAAGCCGTCCGAAGCCGGTTTTTCACGACAGTGCCGAAGAAAGCGGTCTTATGTAACCCCGAATTCCCATTCGGGGTATTGGTTTCTTAAGAGCAAAGCCCCCGAATGGGAATTCGGGGTTACATAAGACCACGTGAAAAAGACAGTCTCTGTTTCAGGCAAAGGCATTGACTCATTTGAGATGCGGATCTAACATATGCAAGGGAAGGTGGTGTTGAGCGCATCCGAGGATGAAGGA
>JAVEWL010000399.1:0-5561 GCA_034004565.1 FCB group bacterium
CGAAGCCCCCAACTTTTCTACACCAAAACAGTCACCCGGCCCCAAAAACCAAAAGTGGAAACTGTCCCCGATTTCCGGTTTGGGGAATGGGAAGTATGGGATTTATGGGAAGTATGTGAGCTATGAAATGCCCATTACGTCTTGATTCATCGGGATTGGTGGCTTTGTCGTAAAGCGGGGACAGTTTCCCACTTTTGGTTTGTGGGGCCGGCTGACTGTTTGGGCGAAGGCAGATCGGTGGCTTCGCAGGCAGGCCTTGGCTCATCAAAAGTGGAACAGTCCCCGTTTTCCGGTCAGTTGATGGTTTGGGCGAGTTGGCTCAGGGACATGTCGAGGAAGGCGTCGTCGGGGGCGCGGAGCTTGTCGAGCAGGGGGCGGAACGTGGCTTCGTCGCGCAGGGCGGTGGGGTCGCAACCGGCTTCGCGCAGGGCGTCGATGACGTCGCCCACGGTGATCTTGTCGAGCGGGCGGCCGGGGGTGTGGCGCGGCGGTTTGTCCGAGGTGCAGACGACCATGTTCGCCTTCTGGAAGTCGTCGAGAAGTGTGTTCAGGAGGCGTACGGGCACGTTCCATTCGCGCGCGGCCTCTTCGGCGGAGAGGCCGGGGCTTCCGCGTTCGAAACGGCGGGCGATGTCCATCATCATGCGCAGGCCGAGGGCTTCGCGATAGGCGTAGCTGGCGCGGTCGGCGTGGCGTTCGAGGGCGAAGGTCTGCTCATTCTGATAGGCAAAGGCGAGCTCGGCGCCGAACAGCACGATGACCCAACTGAAATAGACCCACATGAGCAGCACGGGGAATTGCGCGAAGGTGGAGTAGAGCAGGCTGTAATTGGCGAGGCCGTATTGAAAAGCGATGTAGAGCCAGGTGAGTGTGCTCCACATGGTGCCCGCGACCACGGCGCCCAGGAGGGCGTAGCGGAAGCGCACGCGTGTGTTCGGCACGAAGCTGTAGAGCGCCAGGAAGCCGAGCCAGATAGCGAGGAGTTGCGCGCTGCGGTATACGAGCGCCTGGCTCAAGGGAAGGTTGAGCGCGGAATGGTGCAGGACGGCCATGACGCTGACAATGGCGGAGACGAAAAACGGTATGGCGAGCACCATGACAAGGTAGTCGCTGAACATGCGGTACCACGAGCGGGAATCCTTGAGCCCCCAGATCTGATTGAACGCCGACTCGATGTTCATGATGAGGCCAAATACGGTGGTGACGAGAAAGATGAGTCCGGCCAGGCCCATCGAGCGCGGGTTTTCGCCGCGCTTGGCGAAATCGACGATGGTTTTTACGGGGTTGGCCATCAAATCGGCCTCGTCGCCGGTCTCCTGCGCGAAGACCATCAGTATGGATTCCGCCACACGCATCTTGAACTCGTCGCTCGAGTAGGGAACCGCTTCCAACTGTCCTTGGGGCGGGCCGGGCACTTCCGGAGGTCCCGTCGGGGATTGCGCGGTTTGGCTTCCCGTCATCGGCGTCTCCGGAGCCATGTACTGGGCCCCGGCGATGTCCAGCGCCTTGGAAGCGTACGCGTAGAGGACTTCATCGAGGTTGAAGGTTTCGATGACGAAGAAGGTGAGCGCCAGGAAAGGCACAATCGCCAGCACGCTCGCGAAGGCCAGGGCGGAGGCGCGCAGCAGCAGGGCGTTCTTGCCGAAGTTTTGCAGGAGCAGGATCACGACGCGCACGTGTTTGATGAGAAGCCCGTGGGGCGGTTTCTCTCCGGGCATGCCGATGCGCCATGCGTCGTGCAGCACGAACTGCCGCCACCTCTTCAGCGCCTCGGTCGCTCTCTCTATTATCTGATCCATGTGCGCTATGCTACACGCTGGATGAACCGTGCTCAATAGCATGATGAGTCTTGTGGGGCTTATGGGAGGGATTGGGCGGCATCGGCTATCGACAGACTTCTGCTATGCTGTTCCGTGTCCTTCTTTCTTGTCTCTTGAATCTTGTCTCTTCTCATGATGGAGGTTCGCCATGTTGTTGCCGGTGATGATGTTGCTGAGCGCGATGCCCGCGATTGAGACCTTCAACGCGGACGGGTTCGGCGATACGAAGGTGTCGGGCGTCTGGTATGCGCCGGGCGAGGCCGCGGGCGGGATCCCGCTCGGCGGATTCGGGACGGGGTTCGTCGAACTCAACTCCGACGGCCGCTTCGGCGCGACCACGATGGAGAACGACTGGCTAAAGCCGCGCCCCGTGACGCCGGGGAGCGGGTTCATCATCAAGGTCGGCGACAAGACGCTCGACCTCACTGATCCCGCGACGAAGGTGAACAGCCGCATGTGGGGCCATTGGCCGATGGCGGACGTGGTGTTTGACGACTTCAAGACGGGCGACGGGGAATCGGTCGATGTGAGCTTGCGAGCGTTCAGCCCGGTCATTCCGGGGCTGGACGATCTGGCGGGGTTGCCGACGCTCCTCTTTCATTTCAAACTTGCCTCGACGACGCCGGGCATGGGGACTCCCAAAGACTGCTCCGTGGCCCTGCGCTGGAAACCCAAGACAGGTCTCGATGCCGCGACGCCCATACCGTACGAGGAGAAGGATGCGTACTGTGCCATAACGCTGCCCGTTACTGGCGGTTCTTACGGCGTTGGGGCCTCGAACAGTTCTTCAACGGTGCGTGCGATTGTCGCGGCCGACGGCGCTCTGGAAGTCGAGGCGAGTGGCAGGATGTCGCCAAACAAACCGCTCGAGTTCATGCTCGCCTTGTCGTGGAACTTCCCCGAATGGACCTCCAGCGACGGCGAAACGCTCCGTCATCATTATGCCCCTCGCGGTAGCGTTGGCAACGGAATGTGCATTCTCTCCAGCACCGCGGTGAAACGCGAACAGAGGGTCGTCGATTGGCAGCGGAAGATCTATGGGGCCGACGCGCCGCCCGCGTTGAAGGACGCCTGTATCAACGGACTCTACATCCTCGCGAGAAACACCTGGTGGCTCGACGACGGCCGCTTCTTCCAGAGCGAATCCTTTACAGGCTGCCCCATCACCGAAACCTTTGTATGCCGCTTCTACGGTTCGTTTCCCCTCGCCCTCATGTGGCCGGAACTCGAGAAGGCCAGCATGCGCGAGATCGCGAAGCATCAGGCCGAGAACGGCCAGATCCCCTTCGGTTTCGGCACGCCGATGGGCACGAAGACGCCCATGATGAACTTGCAAATACCGATCGTGTCGACGGAATTCGCGTTGACCACCTGGCGCAATTACCACCTTTGGAAGGACGGCGCGTACCTCAAGGAGGCCTATCCCGCCGCGAAGAAGGCGCTGCAATTCGCCATGACCCTCGATACCGACGGCGACGGACTGGTGAACGAAGCGCCCGGCAGCGAGGAGGGGTTTCCTGCGAACCAGTACTACGACATCTGGCCGTGGTGGGGGACGAGCGCCTACGTCGGCGGCATCAGCCTGGCGGCGTGGCGCGCGGGCGAGGAGATGGCGAAGGTTCAGGGCGATGAGGAGTTTGCGAAGGAGATGCGCGAGCGTTTTGAGCGCGGCGCGAAGGCTTACGACGATAAGCTGTGGACCGGCTCCTACTACCGTCTCTACAGCGGCGATGCGAAGCACCCCGCGAGCGATACGTCATTGACGAACGCGCTGTGCGGCCAGTGGTTCGCGTATGCCTCGGGCCTGGGTGAGATTCTGCCGCGTGAGAAGATCGCCGCCACCATCGACACGGTGTTCCGGTTGAACGTACCCGCCAGCCCCTACGGCATGGTCAACGGCGTGAAGCCCGACGGCACCCCCGACACGAGCTTCAAAGACCACTCCGCAGTGCTGACCATCGGCGAACTCTGGTGCTTCACCGCCATGGCCGCCCACGAAGGCCACCGCAAAGACGATGCCATCAAGCTTTTCAACACCAGTTACGAGAACATCGCCCTCAACCAGAAAACCCCCTGGAACATCCCCTGGAGCCTCGACCCGGCCACCGGCGCCATCAAGTGGGGCATCCACTACTACTCGAACCCCTGCGTGTGGACCCTGCTCTCGTCGCTCAGTGCGGATGGCGGCCTCAGTGGGAATTCGTGAGCGCGGCCTGAAGAACTGCTGCGCCCTCACCCCATCCCTCTCTTCCGATGGGGGAGAGGGATGGGGTGAGGGGGCGAGGTGGCAGCCGATGGGAGTGCGCATAAGGCCTGCGAGTAGATAAAGGGGAGGGCCGGCTCTTGCATCAATACGGCGGTTACAAGGACCTGCCGCTGCTGGCGGAGGTGTACGACGCGGCCAACAACGCGATGGCCGACACGGACTTCTACATCGAGGCGGCGGCGGAACGGCCTCGCGTGCTGGAGTTGGGCTGCGGGACGGGGCGCGTGCTGATTCCGCTCGCCGAGAGCGGGGCGCGGGTCACCGGGCTGGACGTATCGGAGCACATGCTCAGGCGTTGCCGGGAGAAACTCGCCGGGTTGCCCGACGAGGTGCAGGCGCGGACTGAGCTCATACCGGGCGACATGTCAGACTTCGACCTGAACGAACAGTTCGACCTCGTCGTGGTGCCGTTCCGGGCGTTCCAGCATCTCCTGACCGTGGAGGCGCAACTCGGCTGCCTGCGCTCGGTGCATAAGCATCTGAAGGGCTCCGGGCGGCTGATCGTCGACGTCTTCCTGCCGAATCCGGCCATTCTCAGCGATCCGAATAGTTTGGAGGAGTGTCTGGGGGACCGTGTCGAGACGCTACCGGACGGCCGCGAAGTGCGGCGCGCGTGGCGGTTCAGCGCGGTGCATCCGGCAGAGCAGATCAACGACGTTGAGCTCATCTTCTACGTAACCCATCCCGACGGGCACAGCGAGCGGCTGGTGCAGGCCTTCCCCATGCGCTACTTCTACCGCTACGAGTTCGAGCATTTGCTGGCGCGCGGGGGCTTCCGTGTGGCCGAGCTCTACGGCGATTTCGAGAAGACTCCGCTGCGCGACGATTCGCCCGAAATGATCTTCGTCGCGGAGAAGGACCTCTAATTCAGGGACAGACTACGAAACTCGGCTGCGGACGAGGATCGGTGCGGAGCCTATTTCGTAGTCTGTCCCTGAATTAGGCCGTCTTGCTTTGCTTTTTCGATGATGGCTTGGGCGAACCTTGCCATGGGGGTGCCGGGGTACTTCTTGAGGATTGGCCCCATGAGCCGTGGCACGGATTCGGCCGGCACATCATTACCAAAAGACGATCTATAGCAGTCCACCGCCGTTTCGGCGAGAATCAGCTCTTTCGAACCCTCGCGGAACACCTCACCGCTTTCCGCCGCTTGGCGGGCCTCCTCCCATTGAGCTTTCCTGAGTTCATGGCGGCGCTTTATATCTGGAAAGGCTTGCAGTACTGCCGGGTCATGGGCTTCGGTAGGCGGAGGCATGTTCAGCCAGTACTTGCGACGCCGCTCGATTGTCGCGCTAAGGTACTGCATTGCCAGATCGAAGTCCTGCCTGGCTGCTTCTTCTTCTTTGTACAGGCCCGACAAGATGGCCGAATGCACCATCATGCTTTGCGGGGACATCCGCCCCATGGGGTCCATCGGTGAGACTGACTCACGATAGTCGTCGTAGGAGTAGTGGTGTGCGGCGCGTTCCAGATAG
>JAVEWL010000400.1:0-5552 GCA_034004565.1 FCB group bacterium
CCCATAACTCCCATCCAGACTCCCTGGAACTTCAGTCCCGGGCGCGGCGGTACATCAGGGCAAGAATGCCGCCGATCACGGCAACGCCGATCCACACGGCCAGGGGAACGTTGAGCGCCGCCAGCGGTGGAATGAGGTCGATAAACGTGGTGAATGCGAGGAGGGACATCACGAGGCCAACCGCGAGCAGGATATAACCTACCAGTGCCATGAAACGCTTCTCCCTTGGTTGAAGAGCCGCCACCCGAACCCGAATACGCACTTGCGAAGCGGAACGCACGGCCTGCGCCCAAGACGGCGCGTCGGCGCGTCTGGCCTGTTCGCCGCCAGTATAGCCACGGCTCTTAAGTGCGGTCAACACGTGGATTTGGCCCTCACGCCGCGCTACAATGCGATGTCCCCGCAGGGGGAAACGATTCAGGCAGGGGGGCTTTGCAGGTTGCTCGCCCGCCGCGACTTCTTCACGAAACGAGGGCTACACGACATCGGCACGGACCCCTTTGAGCGCCAGGACAACCTGGACGCGCGCATCGACGACCTGACGCGTCAGTTGCGGGACCTCCATGCCCGGCGGGATGCGTCGCGCGCTTCCGCCCCGCCGTCGCCGGATCGCGCGGGACGTGTGGCGAGCTGGCTGCTCATTGTGCTCGCCATCGCCGGAGCCGTCTCCCTCTATGGCACTTCGCTGCTGGCCCCGGTCGAGAAGACCGCCATCGGGTTCGGCGCGGCGGTTGCCGGCATCGCGTACGGGCTGTTCTCCGGCGCGCGCCACAGCCGTCTTTCGCAGACCGCGTTCGGCCTCGGTCTTGCCGCGGGATACCTCGCCACCTACGGCGCCTTCTTCCTTCCGCGTCTTACCATCTTCTCCCGGACCGGGGGGGCGTTGCCCGTATTGCTGGCCGCGCTGATTGCCGTGCTGATCGCGGCCCACCTGCGCCGCAGCGCGATCGCTGCAACCCTGGCTTTCGCGGCGGTCTTCCTCACGCCGCCCATTACGGTCTGGCACGGCACGCTCACGACGGTGGGCTATGCCCTGGCGATCTCTTGCGCCGGCGCGGCGGCGGTGCTGCTGTTGCAGGCGCACCGGGGCTGGATCGCCCCCACGTGGATGGCTTTTCTGGGCGCGTACACCACCGCGGCGCTCTATCTCATTCAAGGCGGCGGCGCACTGAAGCTTACCCCGGAACAACACCTGCGCCTTTGCCTGGGGTACCTGGCGATCGTGTTCCTGGTTATCGCCGTATCCGCGCTCGTCACGGCGCGCACCATCCGGCATCCCATCTGGAGCACCGATTTGCTCGCGTTCGCCAATGCCATCGCGTGCTACGTGCTGGGACGCCTCGCGGTGGGCCAATTCCTGACGCCCGGCGCCGTGCGGGCGGTCGATTACGCGTTCGTGGCGGTCCTGGCCATTCTGGCGTTCCTGTCGGCCGTGCTCGCAAGACGCCGCGAGCGGCTTACCGAAGCGTTCCTCGCCGCGATGCTGCTCGTGCTCTGCTGGGCCGTCGGCGCGCAGCTTTCCGACGCCGCCCTGTGGATCGCCCCCGCCGCGACCGGGCTTGTCCTCGCCATTGTTTACGCCCGCACCGGTGTGGTGCTCCTCAAGGTCCTCAACGTCGGCGTGCTGGGGGTGACATTCGCGGCTTCGCTGTGGGCCATCAACTGGAAGGGCAACCTGGCCGTCGAAGAGTATCAGGTGGTGTCGAACTGGCTCGTCGGCGGCAGCGTCCCCGCCGCGCTGGCCCTGACCGCCGCGGTCTACGCGCGCTTCGTCCGCCCGCGCGACGATTCGCGCGGCCGCCGCTGGCTTTTCGAAGGCGCCTGGCTCGATCTCACGCATCCGCACATGGCGCTGCTCAACGCCGCCGCCGCGACCCTGATCCTGCTCGCGCTGACCATCTTCCGTCTGGGAGGCGACCCGATCCTGCCGTACGCCGTCGCGGCGGAGGCCATGGTGGTGGTGGCCTTGGGCTACGTACTGGGCGCGCCTCCGATTCGAATGGCCGGTATCGCGCTATTGATAGCGGCGCACGCGGTGTATTACTTCTTCCACATCGTCCCGCAGGGCTTTTCGCCTGACGCGATCCTCATCGCGTACCCGATTGGGCTCGCCGCGGCGACGTTTGCAGGCGGCATGCTCTGGGAAGGGCAGATCAAGCGCACGCTCGCGATGTCGCGCGCGGCCTACGAACCGCTCTCGTCCGTTCCGTACCTCCTGGGCGCGTACCTCATTGCCGACCTTCTCGCCCGCCGTCTCCTGGACCTCTACGCTCCTTTGGCGCAGAGTGGCCTTGCCCTGTTGCTGTTGGTAGTGGCGCTGCTCGTCGGCTACGGTGGCTTCAAATCGGGGGCGTTGCTCGCTTTGGCGGCCGGCAGCGTAACTTTCGTCCTGCGCCTTCACGCGGGCTACGGCACCCTCGCCCCCGAACAGGCGGGCACGCTCGCCGTGGTGTTCCTCGCGACCTTTGCCTCCGCCGAACGCATCCTGTTTCAGGGTAAAACCGACCCTGGCGTGCGCTCGCTCCTCGTGCTCGCGGGAAGCGCGTTGGGGATCGTCGCCGCGCACGCGCTCGTGGATAAGCCCTATCTCACGCTCTCCCTGTTCGCGCTCGCGCTTGCGCTGAGCCTGCTGGCGGCCGTTCTTCGCGAGTCGCGGTATGCCTGGCCGGCGGTCACGCTTTTTGCCTTGGCGCTCGGACGATTCATCCTCTACGACGTTCACAACCTCGAAATGGCCGCGACCCTTTGGTCCATCGCCGCGGCCGTCGTCACCGTGCTGGCGTTGGTGGTGGCGTGGTTGCGACGTCGCCGTCCCATGCCCCCGGCTCTGCCCGCGCCCGAAAGCGATGCCGATGGACATCCGGCTTAAGACCGCGCGCGAGATCTGCGCGCGCCTCGAGCGTCGCGGTTTCCGCGCATTGCTCGCGGGCGGCTGCGTGCGCGATCTCATCCTTGATGTGGAGCCCAAGGACTACGACATCGCCACCAACGCCACGCCCGAACAGGTCGCGGAATTGTTCGACAAGACCGTGCCGGTGGGCGCGGCGTTCGGCGTGCAAATCGTCGTTTTGCCCGAGGGGCACTTCGAGGTCACAACCTTTCGCAAGGACGGACCCTACCTCGACGGACGGCACCCGAGCAGCATTCAATACACCGGCGAGGAAGAAGACGCGCGCCGCCGCGATTTCACCATCAACGCGATGTTCTTCGACCCGAAGACCGAGTCCATTGTCGATTACGTTGGCGGCCGTGCCGACCTTACCGCGCAGGTCATCCGCACGGTCGGCAATCCGCGCGAACGTTTTGCCGAAGACCATCTGCGCCTCATGCGCGCAATACGATTTGCCGCACGCCTGGGCTATGCGATCGAGCCCGAAACCTTCGCCGCCGTCCGCGAGATGGCACCGCTCATCACCACAACCAGCGGCGAACGCATCCGCGACGAAATCGTCCGCATGCTGACGGAAGGCGGCGCGCGCCGCGGTTTCGAGCTTATGGACGACACGGGGCTCCTGGGTCACGTGCTGCCCGAGTTGCTGCCCATGAAGGGCTGCGAACAGCCGCCCGAGTTCCATCCCGAAGGCGACGTGTGGACCCATACGCTTATGGCGCTCGACCTGCTTGACAAGCCGACGCTGCCGCTCGCGCTGGGCGTGCTCCTGCACGACGTCGGCAAGCCCGTCACACAGACCTTCGAGGATCGCATCCGGTTCAGCAACCACGACAAAATCGGCGCGGCGATGGCCGACGACATCTGCCGGCGACTCCACCTTTCGAATCAGGACCGCGAGCGCGTTGTCTGGCTCGTCGACCAGCACATGCGCCTCGCCACCGCACCCGAGATGCGCCAGAGCAAGCTCAAGCGCTTCGTGCGAGAGGAAGGCTTCCCTGAACTCCTTGCGCTGGGCCGCATCGACTGCATGAGCAGCCACGGCGATCTTGAAACCAACGAGTGGATCGCCGGCTACCTCCGCAACCTCAAACCCGAAGAGATCAAACCCGAACCCCTCGTCCGGGGCCGCGACCTCATCGAAATGGGCTATAAGCCCGGGCCCGTCTTCTCTCAAATCCTCCAGCAAGTCGAAGACGCGCAGTTGGAAGGCGAGATCGCCTCCGCCGAAGAAGCCAGGGACTTCGTGCGACGGAATTGGGACGTGGAAAGTTTGAATGGTGAATTCTGAATGAAGAGTGCCCCCTCACCCCATCCCTCTCCCCCGATGGGGGAGAGGGGGAAAACCAAGTCATCGCGCTGGGCCTTCCCCCTCTCCCCCATCGGGGGAGAGGGATGGGGTGAGGGGGCACTCTTCATTCACCATGCAGCATTTCGCTCCCCGAATCAGGTGTTTCCTTCCGGGGGCTATCCGTTGTAAGCTGTCTCGGCACACTACACTCAAAACCTGTTCGGAGGTTAGCCCGTTATGGACTTCTCCATTCCTTCCGAGACGCAGGATCTGCTCGATCGCATCAGGCGCTTTATCGAGGACGAGGTCTTCCCCGTCGAAAGCGAGTTCCTCATCAATGGCTTTGAGGCCATTCAAGCCGATGCAGGTCGGCTCCGCGAACGCGCGCGGCAGCTCGGCTTCTGGCTTCCGCAGATCCCCGCGGAAGAAGGCGGCCTGGGTCTCGGCCTCGTGGGCCACGGCCTCGTCAGCGCCGAGCTTGGCCGCTCCCCGCTCGGGCATTACGTCTGCAATGCCCAGGCGCCCGACGCCGGCAACATGGAAATCCTCCTGAAGTACGGCACGCCCGCCCAGAAGGAACGCTATCTCTATCCCCTCCTGAACGGCGATATCCGCAGTTGCTTCGCCATGACCGAACCCGAGCACGCGGGCTCGAATCCCGTCTGGATGAGCACGACGGCAGTGCGCGACGGCGACGACTACGTCATCAACGGCCACAAATGGTTCAGCACGGGCGGCGACGGCAGCGCCTTCGCGGTCACGATGGCCGTGACCGATCCCGGTGCGCCGCCGCACGCGCGTGCCAGCATGTTCCTCGTCCCCACCGACACCCCGGGTTTCTCCATCGAGTGCAATACGCCCGTTATGGGCCATCGCGGTTCAAACTGGGACAGTCATGCCGAGGTTCGTTTCGAAGACTGCCGCGTGCCCGAGGAAAACCTGCTCGGCGCGCTCGGCGAAGGTTTCGCAATTGCACAGGAGCGGTTAGGACCCGGGCGCATCCACCATTGCATGCGCTGGACGGGCGTGTGCGAACGCAGCTTCGACCTCATGTGCGACTATGCCCTTCACCGCGAGCTCGCCCCCGGCGACACGCTTTCCACACGCGAATTCGTGCAGGGCTGGATCGCGGAGAGCCGCGCCGAAATCGACGCCGCCCGCCTCATGGTCTTGCGCACCGCCTGGACCATCGAGCGCGATGGCCCCAAGGCCGCCCGCGAGGAAATAAGCCTGATCAAGTTTTTCGTCGCGAACGTCATGATGCGCGACATCGACCGGGCCATACAGACCCACGGCGGGCACGGCGTCACGGACTACACGCCGCTCTCCAACTACTGGCGCAACCAGCGCGCCCGACCCAACTACGAACGC
>JAVEWL010000002.1:0-26754 GCA_034004565.1 FCB group bacterium
GACGGCGGCCGTTGTGGAGGTGCGCCAACAGGTCCAGGATGGTCTGCTCGCCTTCGAAGCGCACCAAGCAGTCCGCAGCCGTGTTCTCGAGAACATGCTGATAGCGGAAACTGGGGAACGGTCCCCCGAAAACCACCAGCGCATTCGGCACCACCTCCCGCGCCAGCCGGGCGATTTCGGCGCAGAAGCTGTACGTCGCGGTAACACAACTGATGCCCACCACGTCCGGCTCGAAGGCCTCGAGTCTCGCGATGAACGCCTCCTGGTCCATGCACGATGGGGCGAAGTCCACCACATCCACACAATGCCCTTCTCGCTCCAGGACCCCCGCCAGGTAGAGCAAGCCCAGGGGCGGATTCGAAAAGGGGTTCAGGCGCTCCATCCATCCTACCGTCTGGTCGCGTTTCGGCACACTGCCGTTTGTCAGTAGTACTTTCCTGCGTTCCACGGTATCGTTCCGCCTCCCGTCGTTGCGCCGCATCCGATCGCCAGGTGGTGCCGTAAGGGGCGCGAGCGGAGCAACCGCTTGCGTTCCGGCTCGCGCCCGCCACTACCGTTCCGAAAAGAACTACACGATGTCCGTCGGGCCGGGCGCCGCGCCCTTCACGACGCCGGCGAAGATCCCGGCGGCGATAAGGCTGCTGGTGACGCCCACACCGATCTCGCGCAGGGTGCCGCAGCTATCCGGGCAATCCGGATCGACCGTGTTGCCGCTGTCGCACACGTCGTCGCCGAAATTGATGCCGCAGGCCTGGGTATCGTGCGCCCCGATGAAGCTGCCCGTTACGGTCGGGGCCGCGAAGATGCTTGGTTTTTGGAACATATCGAGTTACTCCTCCTGCTTGCGCGGCTGACGCGGCGTCCTGCCGAACGCCGGAAGACGGCCGCAAGCGTTGTTCAGACTCCTGTTCAGGAAATCGCGCGCGTTCACGCGATCGTCCCGGGGATTAGTCGAGGTCCTGGACGGCAAAGCCCGAGGGCACGGTGTAGTTGAACTCGCTGTTGTCGATGGTGCCGTTCACCGTGATCGAGGTGAGCGTGTCCTCGAGGGTCGTCGTATACCCGTCGAGGCCGTTGCACCGCGTCCGCGTGCTCTTCGTGGCGAGGTACGTGCTGCCGATCTGCGTCACGTCGTCCGGATCGACCGTGTACAGCTCCGCCAGCGTCGTCCCGTTGAAGTTTTCGCGCTTCAGAATGACGCCCTTCGTGGTGTCGATGTAGAAGCGCGCGCTCGTCAACGCCGTGTTGGACGACCCGTAGGCCGCGTCAATGATGTGGACCGCCGTGCCGTCGATCGTGCCGGTGCCCACGTACGTCGCGTTGGCAAGATCCGGGGTTTCGTCCAGGCCGGCAAGGGCCGTGTCGCGTTTCTTGACCTCGCTCGACGACGTGAACTCAATGTACGTCACCCCGTCGGTGCCGCGGTACGTATCGTTGTTCATGTTCGTCGACGACGAGCTCTGAAGACGCTTGATAAGCCCGCCCGGCACGCCGGAGTAGGCCTTCGTCTTCAGCGAGCCCGTCGCCGTGGCCTGGCCCTCCCACGTGGACGTCGCCGTGTTGATGAACGTCCCCGTGCTGGACAGCGACGCCTGGAACGACGAGATGGTGGCCGCGTTGGCCTCCACCGTGTCCCAGACCTGGGCCGCGGTGAGCGCCTGAGCGGCCGGCGCGACCATGCACGCCACCGCCAACAGCGCTATCCATTTGGTGCGGAGCCTGAGTTTCCCTTTCATGCGTGACCTCCTTTGCTTTCGAGGTTCGTGTTATCCGCCGGGTGATTCCGCCCGTACGACGGGCGTACCCGCGGAAAAAACGAGGACATGACGGCGGCAATGGCCGCCGCGCCCGCGACAAACGCCGCGAGCAGCCCTATACGCACGGCCGCATCTCTTCGGGCCCGCGCATTCGCGGAGGCCGTGTCTTCCGGTTGGGGTGGTGCGGGAGGCCCCGGCGCCGGCGCGCGAACGGCCGGGCAGGTCTGCGCGGCGCAACGCGTGGGCGCGCCCTGCGGGATGCCCTGCGCCTCCTCGGACTCTCCTTCGAGACGGCGCTGTACGTGGTACAGCGCCTCCGAAGCAAGGCTTTGCGCCGGTTGGGTGGCATTGGTGCGCTGGAGTTCGAGCCTCCGCTTCGAGAAGCGGACGAGTTCCGTGCGGCGGACGCACTCCGCATCCGGACCGGCGCCCGTGAACCGCGCTTCGTCCGCGACAATCGATTCGTAGATCCCGGCCGCCCGGCGAAGCGCGTCGCGGCTCCCGGTTTCCTCCGCTTGGCGTTCGTAGACCTCGCCCAGCTTGATGCGGGCCCGCAGCACATCAAGAGACTCCGCCGGATACGACGCCACCACCGTATCCAGGATGGAAATGGTCTTCTCGTAATCGGGCGTGTTGCAGCCCAGGTTGAAATGCAGCTCCGCGAGCCGGATCCAGTCCGCCGCCGCGCTTTCGGCCACGGGCTTTTCCCGCAAGGCCTCGTCGTACGCACGCCGGGCCTCCTCGTATTTCTGCTCGCGTTCCAGGGCCCGCGCACGCTCAATCGGCGTCTCTTCCGCGGCGTGCACGAGGGCTGTAAGCAGCGCCAGGAGTGCCAGGAGCGGGCTCCACATCCCGCGCGGATTTGGCCAATGCGTTTTCACCGGACATCCTCTCCTTCGTGGACCTGCCTCGCACGCCCCGTCACCTTGCCAAGGCCTCCGATACAGAGGCCGGAAGTGTGAGCTGGTATCACCTTAAACTAGCTCAATGGTACACAATGAGAAAGGGTTTGTCAATGGTGTAATAGCATTGTAAGTTGCAAAGGCGGGAAGGACGGGTCGAAATGGAAGGAGGGCGGCTCGGACGCGCCTCCCCTCCCGTCCCGCGCGGGCGACCGGAGGGGAGACGGAAGGACGCTACCGGAACAGACGCTTCGCGATCTCCGCGACGTGACGCCCCTGGTACCGCGCTATGCCCAACTCATTCTCGCTCGGCAGCCGCGACCCATCCCCCCCGGCCAGCGTCGACGCCCCGTACGGACTCCCGCCCGTGATCTCATCCATATTCACCAGCCGCTGCTCCGCATACGGGACCCCCACGATAATCATTCCGTGATGTAGCAACGTCGTATGGAAGCTCGTGATGGTCGTCTCCTGGCCGCCGTGCTGCGTCGCCGTGCTCGCAAACACGCTGCCCACCTTCCCCACGAGCTTCCCCTCCAGCCAGATCCGCCCCGTCTGATCCAGGAAGTTCCGCATCTGCGCGCACATGTTCCCAAAACGCGTCGGCGTCCCGAAAATAATCGCGTCCGCCTCCGTCAGCATCGAAGGTTCCGCCACCGGAATGTGCGCGAACGCCGCCCGCGCCTGGTCCGCCCCCGTGCGCGCCAACGCCGCCTCCGGCACCAGTTCCGGCACCTGAAAGATCGACACCTCCACCCCGTCAACCGATCGCGCCCCCTCCGCCTCGGCCTCCGCCATCCGATAGATATGCCCGTACATGCTGTAAAACACCACATGGACTTTTGTCATGGATAGATCTCCCTTGGTGGGCTGCAAACAAAGAGAAGTTGAATATCGCGATAGTGCTTGTGGAAGGAATCAGTGCGCCGGAAGTATAACCCGAAAGCCGGCCCCCCCGCCTCCTCGCTCTAATTCAGGGACAGACTACGAATTAGATAACCCTCAGCGCGTTCAAGCCTCCGAGTTTCGTAGTCTGTCCCTGAATTAGTCGTCCTACGGCTGTCGTGAATCGCTGTATTGCCGCGGAGCCGGGCCATTGAACGTATTGTTCTCTTCCACAAAACCCTTCACGCCCGGTCCGATGCACACAACCGCGGTCTGCTCCTCGGTGGTATAGAAGATATTGTCCGCGATCCGCACTTCCGCGGTGACGGTTTCGTATTCCGGCGTCTCGTCAAGCCGGACTTCGCAGTCGCGGATGCGGTCGTTCTTGCGCCCGTTCTCCTTGAAGATGTTGTTCGTCACCACGATTCCGCATACATCCGGCATCCACAGTCCGTCGCGACCGCTAAACGTCACGATATTGTTCGTCACCGTGCAATAGCGGCTGTCGCGTTCGATGGTGATCCCGCGCGAACCGTTCTCGCGCATGAAATTGCCCGAGGCCATCACATACTCGCAGTCTTCGAGGAAATACCCGCCCATCCGGCTGCCGATCACGCTCGAATTCGTGAACGTTCCATTCCTCGAGTGACAAAAATGCGTGCCGTCCGATTGCGACCCCTCAAACCGGCACCCCTCCACTGACCACCCGTCCACCCAGTAAAACGCAACCGTCCCCTGGTCCTCGCGCTCGCTGCCCGGCGCAGTGCCTTTGTTCGGCAAGAGGTAATCGACGTAGATGTTGCAGCAATTGATTCCGGCCACGCCTCTCAGGCTCACGTTGCGATACGGCGCCTCGCCACTCGCGCCGAACACGCCCACCGCATTGCTCGAGAGGTCGCGGCACGTGAGGTCCTCAATGCGCAGGTTCCTCCCGCCGCCAAACGCCCGCACCCCCGCGACGTTCACCGAATCCGGCCATTTGTCGCGCCGCCCAACAATCTCCCCACCTTTGATGGTGACATTCGAGGCATCTTTCAGCAGAAAAGCCTGACCGTCCGCGGCGATCGTCTCGTCGAGCAGGAAGCGCGCCCCGTCCATCAGCAGCGTCGCCCCGCCCGGCACGCGTAGCCCCGCGGGATCGGTCAAGACATACTCGCCCGGCGCAAACCGGAACACGCGCGCACCGCCCAAGCCCTCATCGAGCCGCCCCTGAATCCACCCCTGGTGAAACGCCGCATCGCGCGCCGCGAACGGCCCAATCACCGTCTCCGAACCTGCCTGCCGCTTCCCCAGCGAAGCGCACCCCATCGCCAACGCGACAACAAGGGCTACCGCTGCCACCTGTTTCATGCTCAAGCTCCAATCTTAGTATCCATGCCACCTCCAAACTTGTTTGGGGGTGCTTGAAGTTCTTGCGACCATCTCGGATTCTTCTTAAGGCTTAAGCACCCCCAAACAAGTTTGGAGGTGGCATACGCACACAATGATTATTGCTGCAACACGAGCGTCTCCAGGTATTCCTCAACATTCGTGTACCCGTCGCCATCGGCGTCCAGCGCGCCGTCGGCCGCGTCCGCCGGGTTTAGGCCCCGCGCCGTCTCCCACGCGTCTGCCATGCCGTCGTTGTCGCTGTCGGCCGGCGCCTCGCCCGCCCCAAGCACCGGCCAGCCGCCAACCTCTTCCTGCGAATCGATAATCCGTCCTTGTGACGTGCGCACACACTCCACGATCCGCGCATCCACCGCATCGCGCTCCGGCCGCGAAGCCCCGCCGTCTCTCAGCACTGCCTCGTAAGCCTCCTCCGCCGTGGACGTCCCGATATCGCGCACCGGCAACGGCGTCTCAAGCCGGGTCACCGGCAACGCCTTTCCGATCATTGCCCAATCGTCCGTAATAACCGCGTCCCCATCCACCAGCCGGTTGCCCTCGGCGTACATCCGCGTCGTCTCGCCGCCGATGGAAAACGCCAGCCGCCGGTCATACTTCACCGCCGGACCCGGCTTGATGTAATTGCCGATGTAATTGATGTTGGCGGGATCCTCCGCGGAGTAACCCGCGCCCGCACCCCAGTTGTAGATCACGTTGTTCCGGAAGTCGAGCCGCAACCCCTTCGGATCGCCATACGTCCCCGGACGCGGATTGCGCGTGTTGTTCATCGCAAACAAATTGTGGTGGTACGTCACGTCGCCGTCGCTGCGGATGAGCGACCCCATCCCCTGAGGTCCCTTCGAATGATGACTGTCGTCGAGACTCTCCGCGATGAAACACCACTGCACCGTTACGTTCGTGGTCTTCTCGCCCGACACCGAGAGATTCTCGTCAATGGCCCAGCTTGTCGAGCAGTGGTCCACGATCACGTCCCGCGACCCGCCGATGCTCATGGCGTCCACTTCCAGCCGCTCCGTGTCGCCCGGCCGGATGCGCAGATGCCGAATAACCACATCGTGCGTGCCGCTCACGCTTATCCCGTAATTCCTCAGGCAGATCCCGCCGCCCGGCGCGCTCTGGCCCGCGATGGTGATGTACGGATTGCGCACCACCAGCGGCGCCTTCAAGGCAATCGTCCCCGCCACGCGAAACACGACCATCCGCGGCCCTTCCGCCTCAATGGCCGCGCGCAGGCTTCCGGGTATCGCCGCTTCCTTCTCGGCCGCGGGCTCGGCTTCGCGAATGATTTCGCCGGTCTTGATGCGCTTCACCGCCTCGCGCGGGCCGTGGCCGGGGTTGTAGTCCGCCAGCGTATCCACGATATATACGCGCCCTCCGCGCCCGCCTTGCGCGTAGGCCCCAAAGCCTTCCGCGCCAGGAAAGGCCAATGCGCGCGTCTCCGTGCCGCCCCCCACCGTATCCGTAGGCCCAGTCAATCCGGGCCCGCCCGCCGCAACATAGCCATGGCTCGCGCCCGAGACATCCGGGCTCACCCAGAACGAGTACAACCCGCCCTTTCGCAAATGAAACCGCAACCGCACCGGCTTACCCGCGACCGCCGCCAGGTCCGCCGCATTCTCCCACGTCACCGCCACACGCGTCCCGTCCGTCCGAACCGGGATGCTATTGTCGCGCGTATACGGCGCGATGGGATTACGCTCCTCATCGAGCACTTCCACGCGCAATTCGCCCTCAGGACAATCCACGTTCACAAACAGCCGGCTCCCTTTAAACACGATGGGCCGCGTCGTCAGCCGTTTCTCCTTATCATCCGCCTCCATCGAAGCAAACCCGTCGCGCCGAAGTGTCGCGATCCCCGTGCTGCACGTCCCCGACCCGTTGCTGTCCGAACCGGGAATACCCGTGCGTCCGCTCACGTAGAAGTAAAGTTCGTCGCCCAGCACCAGGCAGCCCCCGCCCGCCGACTGCACGTTCCCGTAGTTCCAATCGCCCTTGGTCTCGGACACCGGCACAAACGCTTCGCGGAACGGCCGGTGCCAATGGAACCCGTCGCGGCTGAACGCGACCCCCACCTCGTTCGGCTTCGGACGGTCGTGTCCGCCCCCGTCGTGATACAACGTAAACAGGCCCAGCATCAGGCTCTCGTACGCCACCGCATCGAGGTTATAAAGTTGCGGGAACGCCTCCTGCCCCTCGCGCCAGTAATCCAGCCGATCCGCACCCACCCACAACACGGGCTCGCGGTGATTCCAGCGCAGCCCCGCCACCACATCCGGATTCTCCTGATATCGCCGGCGCCGGTCGAAGTAGCTATCCTTAATACTGAAAACCCACACATTTCGGAAGGGGTTATAGAACGCCGTGCTCCGGTCGCCCCCCGGCCCGCTCTTGTCGACCAACTCCCCCCAGTGGATCCCGTCGCCCGAAAAGAACAGCCCCAACGCGCACTTCTCGTCCCCGACGCCGTGCGACGCGAACATCTTGTACCGCCGCGCCGGATCCTTCTCATTCAAGTCGAGCCACACCGTATTCGAATCGCGCGACAGCGTATTGACGATATTCGTGCCCGGAACCACATCGAGCGTCGGTTTCCGCCAATGCAGCCCGTCGTCCGACTCCGCATAACACGTCACCCGGCCCCGCCCCGCCATGTACCAGAGCTTGAAACGCCCGTCCCGCGAGTCGAACCATACCCCGTCGCTGAACACCATCGCCGTCGGCATCGGTTGCCCGTCCGACATGCCCTCCATTTCCCAGGGATGTTCCGGCGTCAGCACAGGGTTGCCGGGCAGGTACCGCGCCGCATGAAACCTGCGCCGCAACGAATTCGGTTCAATCAGGAAATCGTCGACGAACAACTGCCGCCCCACGTCGATCGGGATCACCTCGGGAATCCGGTCCAGGTACGGCACCGGCATCGGCTCGCGCGTCGGCACCTCGTTGTAGCGGGGCGGCCACTCCTCCGGCAGCCGGATGCCGTTGTACAGCACCTCTTCCGCACCCGCCGCGCCTATCCATACCCCCGCCGCCAGCAGCGCCCAAAACGCTTTCCGCATCCACACCACCCTTTCCCATGCCATCGGCCAAGCATGCCAACTGACCATATAGGACCCCCGCCATGCCCGTCAATACGGATTTGGTCGACCCATATCTTGTAAACAAATGACTGGGTAAGCGCTACGGATGGTGTCACCGGTGAAAAAGCACACCTCCCGGCCCGACTAGCGTCACGCGGCCTCCTTTTCTGGGATTTGTGGAATCCTCCCAGCTCCTGTGGTCCCATTGGAGAAGTTTGTTAGTGATTTAATGCTTTACAATACTGAATATTTGCTATTTGCGGAATCTGCCATGTATAATCCCCTTGGCGCTAAAGAGGGCTGCGTAAAGCGTCGATATTAGCTTGTACGGCGGGAACCGCTCACGGGGAGCGGGTGGCGCCGGCCGCGATTCTAGGGGGAAACGGGCATGACGAAGAGGCATGCGCAACGCGGTGGCTTCTCACTACTCGAACTGACCATTGCACTGGCGTTGTTTGCCGTGGCCTTGGGGTCGGTGGCACAGGTATTGGTGTCCGCCAGCGGCACAATAACCCTTCAGCAACAACGGGTTAGCGCCGCTCGAGATTGCCAGGCCCTCCTTAGCGACATCCGCGCCTTACGCAACACTTCCCCCGGCGCGTTCCCCGATACCATCGTTGCCTCCTGGCCAAACAACCGCGCCGTACCGGGCAACTGGCGGCTACCGGGACAAACCATGACCGTTACCTACGCCAATACCGCCTCCAATCCGCTTACCGTGACGGTAACGGCCCGGTGGCGTAACATCGATGGACATCCGGCGGTGCTGACCATGTCCACCATCCTGACCGGCGAATGAGGACGAACGCGATGCCCGCCAGGGGTTTTACAATGCTGGAATTAATGGTCTCCATGGGAATCATGAGCGTGGTGGCCTTGCTCGGGATCGTCGCGGTGCGGGCCTCGGCGTCGACGGTCGCCACGACCGAAAGTCTGAGCCACGTCCATAGTTGCGTACGCGACACCATGCGCGTGATTCAGGACGAACTGCAAATGTCCGCCAAACGCTCGAATCCCTCCCTCACGCCGCCCCTGCAGACCGCGCAAATCAACGCCAACCCGGCCGTCGGCGCCCCCGTCGAAATCGTGTTTCAGACCCCGGTGGACCTTTCGGGCCAGCGCTGGTCGCGAACGGTCCGCTACCGCTTCATTTACGAAGACGCAAACAACAACAACCGGCTCGATCCGAACGAAGACACGGATCGAAACGGTGTTTTGACCCGCTGCATCCTGCGTATGCAGGACCGAAACGGGGACGGGGACACGGCCGACCCGGGAGAAGCCGTGCCCATCGGAGGAAGTAACGATTTTCGCAACGTCGAGTTCGCGCGCAACGGGGACGTCATCACCATCACGTTGACGGCGAACCGGCTGGTGGGAACGCGCCGGACCTGGCCCGTGACGGCCACCGAAACGGCGCGCGTCTATCTGCTGAATTGATGCGCCAGAGAGGAAGGTCCACATGAACAGGAACCGACAGCGGCAACAGGGCATGGCCCTGCTTCTGGTCCTGCTTACCCTTGTCATCATCGCCGGGGCGGCGGGTATTGTGCTGCAGCGGGTCAATGTGGCCAAACAACGTTCGGATGCCTCCGTGGAAGAGGTGCGCCTCGACGAGCTTTGCAAGGCGGCCATCGACATCGGCGTGCAACGCCTTTGGAACGGCTATGTCACGAGCAACGGCAACACCACCGGCAATCTGGCCTCGTACCGCGTGTTCATCAATAACGTCGCCGACAACAACGAAGACTTGAACGGCAACCGCGTGCAGGATCCCGGCGAACCCGATTCGGACGGCAACGGCGTGTTCGCCATCGGCGCGCCAACGGTCTTCATCGACGCCGCGCGCGCGCAATCCCTTCCCGGCTCGGGGCGCATCACGGGCTTGACCGTGTCGCGCACGGACGACCTCACCGGTACGCTGCTGACGTTGCGCGCCACCGCGCAGGTGGGCGCCCGCACACGCACCGTCACGCAGACCGTGCGCGTGTCCGGACAGTTGTTCCGGGGCTTCGAGTACTGCGTGCTGGCCAACAACGTCAACTGCATCCTGTGCCACGCCGAGTTTCGGCCCATCGACCTCGATATGAACGACAACAAGGACCTTTACGGCACCTTCGACCGCATCAAAGTCGGAGCGCTCGAATCCCTCATGGTGCGCACCGGTAAGGACGCCTTCGCGGCGAACTCCACCGTCGCCGGCACGACCTACACGCGCGGAAGCGTCTACGACCAGGACGCGCGCGCCTTGAGCGCCGCCAACCTGGCGAACACCACGTTCGACGCCAATGCCTTCTCCAACCAGAACGGCAAGCTCATCCAAGGCAACTCCGGGCACCTGACGGAAACCAACCTCGTTAATGCCACGACCAACGCCAACGGCGAACTCGGCCAGTTCGCGAACCTGTATCTGAATTACCCCACCAATTCGAAGGCCATGACCGACGGCGAAATGCCCACCAGCTTCCCCGCGCCCTTCAGCGACGACAACGGCAACCGCATCGTGGACGCCGCCGAGTTCGAGAAGGTGGCCAAGGCGGCCGACGGTTCCGTCACCGGCGGCACGGCCTACGGCGTGCCCCACGGCCAGGTCTATACGGGCACGGCCCTGCCGGCGTCCTCGAATGCGGCCCAGGCCGATGTTGCCGACGGCAAATACACAGGCAATCTGATCCTGACCGGAACCGACGCCAATCCCATTTCAATCGACGGCAAGATCGCCATCGACGGCGACCTCGTCATTTCCGGCAAGGTGAAGGGCTGGGGCCAGGTCCAGGTCAAGGGCAACGTCTACATCGTGGGCGACACCACCTACGCCGACGCGCCCAACCAATTCGGCATGGCCGCGGACGGCACCCGCAACGGCATGGCCCTGGTGGCCGGCGGCAACATCCTCATCGGCGACTACCTGACCCGCAGCGGCCTCGATAAGAAAAACGTCAGCAGCGTGCTCGACGAGTACCAGATCGAAGTCAACGTCCGGAACAAGGTCACGGGCCCTTACAAAAAAGACATCGGCTATTTCGGCGCCAAGGTCAGCGATCCCGGCTTCAACACCGGCGGAGAACCTTTGACCAGTTTCACCACCTCCGAACTGATGCAGTTCAACCAGATGGAATACACCAAGGCCCAACAAGATTCCAAGTACAAGCCGCGCTACTACCGCATCCGGCCGAGCCAGCCCCTCTACCGCAACACCGGCGCGGACCAGTGCGCCTTCTCGTATACCGACACCGGCATTCGGACCATTGCGGCAAATAGCAGCACGACCATTCTGAACCTGAGCCCAACCAATTCGTGGCTCAGCGAAACACAGTTGCGCGAAATCTGGTGGAACGACGAAAAGTCGAGGCCCTCCAAGAGCCGGCCGTTCCAAGTGGACGGCCTGCTGTATTCCAACAACGCCATTTTCGCGCTGGTGCGCAGCAACATCCGGCACCGGTCCAACGCCTTCGGCGAGCTCACGCTGCGCGGGAGCATCGTGTGCCCCGATCTGGGCATCCTCGCCCCCGGCGGAAACGACTCGGTCAGCCGCGTGGCGCTCAGGTTCCTGTACGACCGCCGCGTGAACAACTTCTTCCAGATTGAAGACACCACGCAGGCGATGTTCACCCGGCTTGTTTACCGTGACAGTTGATAAACGCGGAGGAAGACCCGTGCGAATCCCGATGATCCTCGCGCTGACCGTGACCCTGGCGGCGGCCGCGCATGCCGATACCATTACCTTCCCCGACGGCTCGACCATGGACGGGACCGTAAAGGAAGTCAACGCGAACTGCTTCGATTTTGTCGTGAACGGAACGGCCATCCAGTTCCAGCGCGAAGAAGTGGCCCAAATCGAGAAGAACGACAAGCTCCCGCCGCCCGGCAAAGTCGCGATGATCCCCGCGGTCGAAAAATGGGAGCGGGAGATGAATACGGAGACCGGGCTCACCGCGGACCAGCGCGAGCGCGCCATCGTGATCATCGGCGAATTGGTGCGCGCCCACGACGCGGACGAGCACAAGCGCCTCGAACACGAGTTGAAAGCCTTGAATAAGGAAGCCAACCTCGTGCCGTTCCTCAAGAAGAATTACGACGACCTGCCCGTGTCGCCGAAGATGGAGCGCCTCGCGGGCTTGCTCGTCATCGAGCCCAAGGCGTCCTTGCCGCTCCTCAAACAGGGACTCGAGATGCCCTTCGCGCCCATGCGCCTGCTGTGCATCGAAAACTACGCCTGGATTCAGGAGTCAGAGAAGAAGTTCACCCGCGATGCCGTCGAGTGCTTCGCGCGCGGCGCTGTCGACATTTGTCCTGAGGTGCAGATCGCCTCGATTTATGCCCTGGCCAAAACCGGCGACAAAGCCGTCACCCCGGCACTGATCAAGGCCCTCGAGACCAACGAGCAGCGCGTGAACCACGTCACCGAATTGGCCCTCACGGCGCTCTGGGGCGTGCAATTTCCCGGTCCGCCCCAAGTCCCCGTCGGCTTCTGGCAAGACCACTGGAAAACCCACGGCGCCGGCGTCAAAGACCCCATCGACGCGGCCCTCCTGAAACCCTTCGTCAAAAGAGACCGCCCCACCATCGTCGCGCACCACTAGCCCTTTTCCCGCACGCTTCGTGGCACCCCCAAACCGGCTTCATGGCTTGGGGGTGTTTTGCTTCAGAAAATCACCACAAAGGCTCAAAGACACAAAGAACTGCCATTCATACTTCCCATACTTCCCATAGCTCCCATGGGAAGTATGGGAGGTATGGGAATCATGGGAGTAATATGGAGCCACATGAGGAGCTCTTCATCTTGCCAATCGTGTAAATTTTGTCAAGAGCTCTTGCAGTCCATAGTGGTTCTTTGAGTCTTTGTGGTGATCTTCTGAAGCAAAACACCCCCAAGCCAAGAAGCCGGCTTGGGGGTGCCACAATGCGTAAGCGGAAAGAGCAAGGTTGAGAGAGCGGCCTTGACGCGCCCCCCGCTCGCCTCGCTACTCGGCGTACTCCGCCGTCGGCGTAATGCTCACCACGGTGATGTCCGCGTTCCGGCGAATGATGAACTCGCTCAACCCGACGTGATTCACCGGGTTGCCCCAGTCGTACGTATACCCCAGCCGCGTCCAGGGCCACGTGTTCGTTGCAACCTGGTTCTCGATCCACGCCACGTGCTCCGCGCTCGTCGTCTGCGCGGCCGTGTCCGGCCGGAACGCCAGTTCCGCCTCCCGGTCCGAGACCTCCGGGTCCGCGCTCGGCCGGAACAAGTCCTCCGGGTGTACCCAGAACTCCACAAACCACGTCCGGCTCGTCGTATGCGGCATCCCCAGCAACTGCTTCAATCGCAGGTCAAGGTTCGCGCACGTCGCCAGCGGATGGCGCCGCACGAAGTCCTTCACCTCCGGCACCGCCGTCACCCACAAATCCACCGAAGGCTGATACTTCTCGTAACTCCGCGCCTTATAGCTTTTCCCGACCACATACCCCGGGTAACTCGTCCAGGTCGTCATCAGCACCCGCGAGGCCCCGGGTTCGCCCTCCCAGACCAACGCGTCGTTATACCCCGCAACAGGCGTCAAGCTCCGGCAAATCTTCCCCGCGGTCGGCTGCTGCGCGTCGGCCACCGCCGCAGTGAACGCCGCGGCCAGGTCCGCGTCGGACGGCTCCGGCCGCGGACACCCCGCCAGCCCCAACACAACCGCAATCGCCGACGCACACCACACGATACGCAACCTGCTTTTCATGACGGGTCTCCCCCTGGTTCTTGTTTCGACGCCTCTGCGATTCGTTCGCAGCGTAGCACCGTTTTCGGTTCCGCACAAGCAAGGCGCAGGTATTACGCCGGTTTGCGAATGAATCCGCAGGCTTTTTCGCGGATTCAGGCGCAAAACGGCTCAGCCCGAGGACGCGGATTGAAACACAAAGCAGTTTAGAGGTTGATTGTTCGGGGTGTGGGAGCATATCTTCGTGTCGGGCATAATGGGACGCCTTGGGCAAGCCAAAGAGGGGAGAGGTGATCGTGAGCAAGCATTCGTTGTTACTCATTCTTGCGGTGTGCGCCACGCTGGTGCTCGGAGCTACGATACCCGAGTGTTCGGGTCTTCGCGCCAAGGACTTCACGCAGGTCAACGTCAGCGGGTTCGATCTGGTGGACGATGCGGCCGACAAGAACGACTACGCGTATTCGATGGAGTATTTCAAGGCCGACGGCGCCGATACCGGCTATGTCTATGTCGGTACCGGGAACAATATGTCGGGATTGATTGGCTATTACATCCAGACGCTGATGAACGGGGACGACATCCTTGATGCGCCCGTACGCCCGCCCGAGATCCTTCGGTACCGTCGCGATCTCGGACCGACGGAATGGGAGACGGTGCTGGACTACCGCGACGTGGAAACGGCGCCCAATTTCCGCACCCTCGGGTTCCGCTTCATGGAGACCTTCGAGGCCGCGGACGACGTCTACAACGAAACCCGCTCGAACTACCTTTACGCGGCAACCCAGGGCGAGCAATCCGTGCTGTGGCGCTCGAAGACCGGCGAGTCCGGTTCGTGGGAGCAGGTCTTCACCTACGCGGAACTCGGCGGGTCGATCCGCTGGGCCGAACAACTGGACGGCCAAATCTATCTCGCCGTCGCCTACGACAGCTTCGGCACGCAGCCGCCTCCCGGCGAGGTCTGGGTATCGTCGGACGGCATCAACTTCGCGCCGATCGTGCTGGACGGCTTCGGTGACATCAACAACCGGGGTATTCAGGCCCTCATCGCGTACCAGGGCTGGATCTACGCGGGCACCAAGAACGACGTCGACGGATTCCAGATCTGGAAGTTCCGGCCCAGCGTGGACAAGGATGCCGGTTATGAGTTCGTGAAGGTCGTCGAGCACGGCGGCCCCAGCACGCACAACGAAAACGCAGGCATGCCCGTCGTCTTCGGCGGCAAGCTCTTCTTCGGCACACAGCTTTACGTCGGCGGCGTGAATCCGACCAGCGGCAACGCGTTCCAAGGCTGCGACATCATCCGTATCCACGAGGACGATTCCTGGGATACGGTCGTCGGACCGAACTCGATCTCGGGGTACGAGTCGGGCTTCAACCACTTCACCAACGCCTACCTGTGGTGGATGGAAGAACACAACGGCTGGCTATACGCGAGCACCTTCGATCAGGGCACGCTGCTCTCGTCGCTGCTGGATAACCTCGAAGGCGTGATGGACTTCTTCCAGTCGGCGCAGGGCAACAAGGATATCCAGGACACGGTGCTTCGGTACCTGGATGAGCACTTCACCCTCGAGGATTACTACGAAATGACCCACGCCGGCGCCGACATCTTCCGCACGCGCGATGGCGTCCACTGGGTGCCGGTCACGCTGGACGGTTTCAACAATCCGCACAACTACGGATGGCGCACCATGGTGTCCGCGCCCGACGGGTATCTCTACATCGGGTCCGCGAACCCCTCGGACGGCACGCAGATCTGGCGCGCGAACGTACCGAAGCGGTAACGCGGCAACAGTATCAGGGGAGGCAGGGGCTATGAATCGCCCTTGCCTCCTTTTTCATTTAACTCGCCCCAGAGGTACTGCATTGCCATTTCCAACAACCCCAGAAACAGGCCCTGCCTGACGGTCGCTTCGAGCACGCGGGGTTTGGTGATGGTCGAGATGCGCTTCATGGTTTCCCCTCAAGAGTAGATGCCCTGCCACGATATGTCCACGCGCCGATTCTATGCGATTCCCATCCGGCGTGGCAACGGCGTTGGCGATCGCCCCGAAAGGGGGTATGATTAAGGGGTACATGGGCCTGGGATCGGGAGATTGACGAACATGCTCTGGAGATTGGCGTTACTGGCCGCAATGTTGACGGCAAGCCTGGCATACGCGGGCGACGTGCACCGCGAGACCGTTCGCTACACGCACCCGGACGGAAAGGACCTCAAGGGCAGCCTGTTTCTGCCGAAGGAGGCCTCCGCGGAGGCGCGTCCGGCGATCCTGCTCATTCACGGGAGCGGCTGGCGCATCGGCACGCGTCACCTGGTCCACTGGTACGCGCGCGAGTTTGCGAAGAACGGCTACGTGGCCCTGGCGATCAACTACCGCAAGATGCCCGATTACCCCTACCCACACTGCGTCCACGACGCCAAGGCGGCGGTGCGTTGGCTGCGCCTGAACGCCGAGAAGTACGGCATCGACCCCGAGCGCATCGGCGTGTTCGGCAATTCCGCCGGCGGCAACTTGGCGGGTTTCCTCGCCGCGACCGATCCCGAGGACGGCCTCGAAGGCGAAGAGAACCCCGGCCCCTCGAGCGCCGTGAAGGCCGCGGTGGTCCTCTACGGCGCGATGGACATGAGCCTGTACGCCGACCCGAAGAAGAACCGCTGGATTAACAAGAGCGGCCGGCGCTACATGCTGGAACTCGTCGGCGCGAAGAATGCCGACGACCTCAAAGCCTTCGCGGGCGCCTCGCCCATCACCTACGTCACCCCCGAAACCGCGCCCACGCTGCTCATCCACGGCACCACCGACTTCGTGGTCAAACCCGAGCACGCCAACCGCTACGAGGCCAAGCTCAAGGAGTGCGGCGTCCCCACCAACCTCATCTGGGTCGAGCACGGCTGGCACGGCTTCGACTACCTCCACCACCGCAAACGCGCCAAGCTGTTCAAGGACATGCTCGCCTGGTTCGACCAATACCTGCGGGACGGAGCGGTGATCGGGCAGTGAAAACGTTTTTCCGAAACGAATGGTGTTTGGTTGACTGTTATAGAAATATGTTAAAAGTCAGAAAACAGACAAGAACTCCCCTTGGAAAGGGGAGCTACTTGGGGCGACCATCCGGCCAGTTTATCGTTTTAGTGTGGCGTTGATCACCAATTGAACGTCCGGGGCGTTTACACGGCCGTCCTGATTCAGGTCGCCATGGCTGGGCGCCGCCTTGCCAAGAGAGGTGTTGGTGACGATCTGAATATCGACGGCGTCCGTATGGCCGCTGAAGTCCACATCGCCGTTGACGGGGGGTGGCGGAACGCTTGTGGGATCGGTGGGATTGGCCCCTGCCCGTAGTTCGACCGCATTGGAATAACCGTCGCCATCGGGGTCGCCGTTGGGTCCGTCGTTCCCGGTGGCACACAGGGGATTGAGTCCCTGGAGATATTCCCAGGCGTCCGGCAGGCCATCGTTGTCGGAATCGGAGTCAACGTAATTTCGTATTCCGTCGGCGTCGGTATCGGAGGGGCCTTCGACGGAGTCGGGTATACCGTCGTTGTCGCTGTCGGAATCGAGATTGTTTGGCGTGCCGTCCCCATCCGTGTCACCGTGGCCTTCGATGTTGTCCCCAATTCCGTCGCTGTCGGTGTCCTTTGGGACGAATACCTGGATACGGCTGTTGTGGTAGTCAGCCACGTAAAGGGTACCAGAAGGACTGAAGGCAAGCGCCGCGGGGGATATGAACTTTCCAGGCTCGACGCCGGCACCGCCCAAATGGCTGAGTTGTACACCCGTGGGCGAGAATGCCCGGACGCAGTTGTGGTCGTTCTCGGCCACCCATAGGTTATTTAATGCGTCAAATGCAATGGCATGGGGAGAAGTGACGGGGTGAGAACTTCCGGCACCCATCGTGACCGACAGGAGCGCGCCGGAGGAATCGAATGCCTTGATCCCGTCGTTCAAATCGGCCACGTACACGTATTGGGAGGCGGCTATGGCTATTGCCGTGGGCCAGTAAAACGCCCCGGGACCGTAACCGCTGCTTCCCCACTTGGCCAGAAACTGTCCCGATGTGTCGAACTTCTGGATTCGCGCGTTGCCGGCGTCGAGCACGAAGACGTTGTCCTTCCGGTCAATAGCGATACCGTTTGGAGATGAAAGCTTCCCGTTTGCGTTACCCGTTCCGCCCCATTGGGTCAGAAAGGCTCCTTCGGAACTGAACTTCTTGACGCACATTAACTGTGAGTCGACGACGTAGGCATTCCCGGAACTGTCGACGGCCAGCGCCTGAGGGGATACGAATTGACTATCGCCTGTCCCGAACGTGCCCCACTGAAGAATGGGATTTCCGGCCGGGTCGAACTTCTGAATGCGGTGGAAGCTTCTGTCGGCCACGTAAACGTTGCCGGTCGAGTCAAGCGCAATGCCGCAGGGTTGGTTGAACTTTCCAGGGGAACGATCGTAGCTGTTGAATTGCGAAAGGAACGTGCCCGAGGAGTCGAATTTCCGGACGCGCATCATGGCGGTGTCTGTTGTGTAGACGTGTCCGAATGTATCCACGGCGATACCCGATTGTGTAAAGAAGGGGAAATATTCGCCGTCGTTGTAGGCGTGCCAGGCGGTGAGGTAGGTTCCGGTGGAATCGAATTTCTTCACGAATTCGTCCGTGACGTATACGTTGTCAGAAGCGTCAATCGCCAGGCGCTGCGGTTGGTTCAGCAGGGCAAGTCCGGTGCCTTTTTGGCCCCACTTCGCCAGGAAGGCGCCCGTGGAGTCGAACTTTTGAATCCGGCGGTTGTTGTAGTCGGCGACATAGACATTGCCGGCCGTGTCGACGGCAACGCCTTCCGGGCGGTTGAATTGGCCGTCGCCGGTTCCCAGGCTTCCCCATTGAGTCAGAAGGGTGCCGGATGAACTGAACTTCATGACTCGATTGCCGGAGAAGTCGGAAACATACATGTTGCCGGAAGCGTCCACGGTGAGCCCGTTCATCCAGAGGTACTCATCCGCATCGTAACTCCCAACCACCCATTCGGTCAGGAAGGTTCCGGAAGAATTGAACTTTACGATTTTGAATTGCACCGGGTCTGTGACATAGACATTGCCGGACGCATCGACCGCAATGTGCCGTGGGTCGCGCAACTGACCCGCCTGCCGGCCGATTTTCCCCCAGGCCGTCAGGAATGTGCCAGCGGGGTCGAACTTCATGATCCGGCAGAGGTACTCGTCGAGGACGTAACAATTCCCGGTGCTGTCTGTTGCAAGTTCGACGGGGTTTTCGAAGCGCCACGGCAGCGTGGGCCAAACGTGAGAGAACTCGTAATCGTCGGCGGTGGCGCCGGGCTGCAGGATGAAAAGTCCGACAAGTGCCAGAAGCATTGCCACGAGGACTTTTCCGCTTTTGCCCACTTGCTTTATCCGCCGGCCGGTTCCGCGCATGTCACTGACTCCTTGAAGTCCGTACGAAGAAAACCTTCTTCCTGTGAATCCGGGCGCATCCTGCGTCCGAACGGTGTTTGGCGGTGTACCGGGAAGCTGGGCGGATAGGGATCGGACGGTGTTCTATCCCCCTTTGCGACAGAAGGATACGACCAGACACCAACACCCCTTGCGCGTCCCGTCACTCGATCTCCCCATTGGGCAATGTCCAACACCCCCACAGTGCCCATCCATTCAATTGTAGCGCAGGACAACACTATTTGCAATGAGCTTCTTTTCTCACTATTCGAACCGTGCCCGATGTACCTCCCCTTTCCAAGGGGAGTTCTTCGTCACACCCAGTCGGCACGGTGATACAGAAACTCGCTGGCGCGAAGCTTTGCCTTGCCAGGGTTTTGCTCGATGTAGTCGCGTATCCGGTTGAATTCATCGGGGTCTCGGACGATGTGGTCGTAGCTTTCCTTCTGCCAAAGCTTGCCGGTTCGGCCGACGAGGGTGTTGATACGTCCGGCGATCCAGCGTTTGACGGAAAAGAGAATATCCTCGAGGGAATGGCCTTCGAGGGGCAATAGCAGCCAATGCACATGGTTGGGCATCACCACGTAGTCGCCGCACAGGAGGCGGGTGGTGTGGTGGTAATGGAGGGCGTCGCTGACGACGGCGGCGGCTTGGGGAGAGCGCAAGTGGCAGGCGCCGTGGCAAAGGTCGAGTTCGCGGAAGTAGCGGCGGGCCTGGTCGCGCTCGAAGGCGCGGCGCTGTTGCACGGGGATAGCGAGATAGCAGCGACGGTGTTCGGGTTCGGGGAGTCCAGGGGTGATGTTGTGGGCGGCGAGCCAGGTTTGGCGGTCGTGGAGGCAGGCTTCCATCATGTTGCGGGGGATGGAGTCGGCCAGGCGGAAGGTGTCTGGGTGCAGTCTTTAGGCTAAATGGCTTACGGTCCTAGTTAGCTTCCGTTAGATATTGCGATAAAGGTATGGAGGAGTCTCTTCTGGGGCGCTTGACAGAGTTTCATCGGCCATTTTGGCTGGGACTTCAGTTGTCAATTTCGTCGGAGGGACTCAAATAGTCATACTCTGTAAGGCGATGAAATCCCTGTACATTCCACAGAGGTATATCGCAAGCAGATACAAACAAGTCATCAACCACATTGACGCCAGAACATTGGCGTAGGCCAGACACATAGTTGCCAAAAATGCTTGTGAGTTTTTCAGCGTTTGTTTCAAAGCCTTCGGGGGTAGCGACGCAGAGTACTTCCACTTCGTATGCGGTGTTTGGATCCTCTAGCTCGGTTAACGGATTTACCTTCAAATATAGACCTAGAATGTGTTCAGGATAGCACTTAACTAGGCTCTTAAGGGCGTCAGCAGGTCGTTTTTTGGACTGATGAAGACTCTGTCTAGTCTGAAATGCATCTGGGAATGCGGGCCGATAGTATCGTCGCCCTAACCACCCGCTGAGCAGGCGTTTTGTAGTGTCATCTAGAACTGTTTCTTTGTCAGGTTCAGAACCTCTCAAGAGAGTTCGGTCGATGGAGTACTTTTCCCAAGCCAGGATCTCAAAGGCGCTGATGTTTTCGGACTGTTGAAGGCGGAATTGAAACAAGCGGGGATTCCTGCCTGACATGTAGTCTTCTTTGGGGACAACAACGGGTCTGGCTACCACAACCTCGACACGCGTTTCGCGATTAGAATTGTGATGCCCAAGGTCGCAGCTATGTGTGGCAATTAAGGCAAGCGCATTCTCGAAAGATGAGACCGCGCAGCATTCGGTATCTCGAAGCTTGCTGGCAAGGTCAGCGGGCAAGACGCTCCACTGTCGCCATCCCTTCGCTTTTATCTCTTGCCCAATGCACAAGGTTTTGAATTAATATCCTGCCAAAACATCGGCTTCGACATCCGAAACGGTACCAGCGTCCAGTTGCACCCCTTCTGGCCGCATTTCCGTACGTGTCTGCTCTGCCAATTCTTTAATGCCCAAGAGTGCGTGGTATATTGCGTTGTTGTCTAGATGGTCTAAACAAAGCAACTGATAGAGCGTAACGGGACCAGAGAGCGTCATCTTTAGATAACGACGAATTGGCTTTTTGCACAGAGATCTCCAACGAGTAACGACGGTATACAAATCATATATGCGTGAGGCGCGAGTGCCGGTGGGAACGGCATCTTCGTTTAGCCATTTCTGGACTTCCACCTCAGTCGCCCGTGTAATTTGTGAGAGCTCCCAAACCGTCAAACTGAACTGGTATTTCACCGCCTTAATCTGTTCAAAATACTGTTTGGATCGCCATGTAGCCGGAAGTAGGGCCGTCCATTCTTCGATGGAGGATTTATTGTTGCACGGAGCATTACCCGCTTGGGCAACTTCGTATACATGGCACAGATGGGAAAATGCTTTGAGTTGGCCATCAGAAACTATGTTACAAGTGTTCCTTACTAAGCTTTCCAAATCAGGGTCCATGCTAACAGTGCTTTTGTGCGCGGACTTTGCTGCGCACTCAGAAAAAGCTTCAGCGTTTAGACTAACTAAGTTAACTGCAAACCCAATAGTAGCATCGTTACCGATAGGTAACTGAAGATGGCTCCCAGTTAGCGGACGTCGGTAATCCGGCAAATGAGTTTCACTTACAAGACGCCGATAATCGGCTGGTTGGGGGCGTTGGCCGAAAGTGGCTCGCTCTTCTGGCCACCGCGGCAATTCGGAAGACGCCTCAAGCTCTCCTAAGAGAAGGGTCGATGCCATTGTTTATTCCTTTGATGGCCTTTTCTAGCGAAGCGAATTCATTATTCTTTGTCTTCGCTCGCAGGCGTCTCGAGCATCTATTGGATGCCTGTCCTCCAGGAATCTTCGTAGACTGAATTGCAGGCAGTGTTGTTCGGCAACTCCTGGCACCATTTTCGCAACTTGGTATTCATAATTAAACACGAACGAGATTACATTGTTTCCTTGCTGGGAGGTGTTAACGTGAATCCGGAAAGTGCCAAGTGGACTTTCGATATCAGCCATCAGTAAGACGGCCTTTACATCCGCTTCCTCGTCGAGGCACTGAAGAGACCTCTGGAACGCTTCTCCTAGAACTTGCGGCACATTGACGGCAGTACCTTCCACATCGGAGTGGAAATTAAACCCAAAGGCCGTTACGGGAGTGTGCGGCAGTCTGTCATCAAAGAGGTCAGCAGCCAAATCCAGAATCTTCTTCTCCGCCGTGGCTTCGTTGCTTTGGGCTTGCCAGCGATTAAGATGGCATTGGATGTTTATTGAAGCGAGGTTAAACTGAGACGTCTGGCTGGTACAAATAGTGTCTGGTAATGCTAGAGCCGTCGCCTCATCTGCTTCACTAATAAGTCCGGCTACGCGATACCAAGTTGGATGATGAATAGGCGGATTCATATGGCCAACCACGACGAGCGAAAAGAGTGTGTTCAAAACGCCGCTTTCCTCGCCATTCTTGCCAGTTGCTGTTTCTGATGTATTGTAGATAGCCTTGGGCAAGATAGGTGTTTCCCTTGTTTCAAATGACCCCTTAAGCAGCGTGTGCAAAGCGAAGTCGAAAACTTCACTCTACCCTCTCCCTCGGCTGCCAATAACTCCCACAGTTTCCATGGAAGTATGCACATCCTTGGTTTTCTTTGCAATAACTGTACCACATTTCGTTGTAGTAGAGATCTGTAAAGCTTGGCCCCATCGAGCCTTGTAAACGAGTCTTTCTAACCTCCTGAGACTATTTGTCCTTCAAGAGGTCTTGGCTCTTCAGGAATACCGAATTTATACGGGCGGGCTTAGGTTCCGGCTTTGGTTTCTTTTGCAAAATTAGAACCGCAGCCGCGGGTCTTGAGGAGCTTGTATTCGATGCTGTCTAGGAGGGCCTGGTAGCTGGCGGCGATGATGTTTTCGTTGACGCCGACGGTGTCCCAGGAGGTTTCTTCGTCGCGGGATTCGATGAGGACGCGGGTTTTGGCGCCGGTGGCGGATTGGCTGTCGAGGATGCGGACTTTGTAGTCCTCGAGGTGGACGCCGTTGAGCTCGGGGTAGGTGTCTTCGAGGGCTTTGCGGAGCGCGGTGTTGAGGGCGTCGACGGGGCCGTTGCCTTCGGCGGCGGTGTGCATGCGGCGGCCGTCGGGCAGGGTGAGTTTTACCGTGGCTTCGGAGAGAGAGGGAAGCTCCGGCGTGGCGCGTTCTACGCTGACGCGGAAGCCGTCGACTTCGAAGAAGCTGCGGCAGCGTCCGGTGGCGCGGCGCATGAGGAGTTCGAGGGAGGCGTCGGCGCCTTCGAATTCGTAGCCGTCGTTTTCGAGGTCTTTGACTTGCTGGAGGATCGCGCGGGTCTCGGGGGTGTCGCGGTCGAGTTCGATGCCGAGTTCCTTGGCCTTTTGCAGGAGGCTCGAGCGGCCGGACATTTCGCTGACGCTGATGCGGGTGCGGTTGCCGATGAGGCCGGGATCGACGTGCTCGTAGCTGGCTTTGTGCTTGCGGACGGCGTCGGCGTGCATGCCGCCTTTGTGCGTGAAGGCGTCGCGGCCGACGTAGGGCGCGGCATCGTAGGGCGCCATGTTTGCTAGTTCAGCCACCAAGTGTGACAGTTTGGTGAGGCTGGTGAGCTGGTCATCGCTGACGACGGGGATGCCCATCTTCAATTGCACGTTGGCGATGATGGTGCAGAGGTTGGCGTTGCCGGTGCGTTCGCCGTAGCCGTTGATGGTGCCCTGGATCTGTTCCGCGCCGGCGTCGACGGCGCTGAGAGTGTTGGCGACGGCGCAGCCACTGTCGTTGTGGACGTGCACGCCGAGCATGGCTTCGGGGATGGCTTCTTTGACGCGCTTTGTGGCGGCGGCGATCTCCCAGGGGAGGCGGCCGCCGTTGGTGTCGCAAAGGACCAGCACTTCGGCGCCGGCGCGAAAGCCGGTTTCGAGCGCGGCGATGGCGTATTGAGTGTCTTCGAAGAAGCCGTCGTAGAAGTGTTCGCCGTCGAGGAAAACGCGGCGGCCCTGCGCGCGCAAATATGCGACGGATTCCTCAATGATCTTGAGGTTTTCTTCGAGGCTGACGCGCAGGACTTCCTTCACTTGCAGCTTGGAGCACTTGGCGAAGATGGTGATAACTTCGGTGTCGGCGGCGAGCAGGGCCTTGATGTTGGCGTCGTCTTCGACGGCCGACTTGCTGTGGCGCGTGCTGCCGAACGCGGCCATCTTGGCGTTCTTGAGGTCCATGTCCTTGGCGCGCGCGAAAAGTTCGGCGGCCTTGGGGTTCGAGCCGGGCTGTCCGCCCTCGATGTAGTTCACGCCGAAATCGTCGAGCTCGCGCACGATGCGCAACTGGTCCTCGGCGGAGAACTTCACGCGGGGACCCTGTGCCCCGTCCCTCAAGGTAACGTCGTAGATTTCCACGCGCTGCACGAAAGAACCCCCTCTTTCCCTTTATTGCATCATGCGGGGCAGTAACTCGTGCCCCTCGGTGATGTGTATGCCCGTTGCCGCGGCGTCTTTCTCGGAGTAGGCGTTTGCGCCGCAGGGCTCGATGCCCGGTCCGCACATCGCAAACGGCACGGGACCCCCCGCGTGCGTGCGGGTCGAAATGGCGGTGATGTGGTCGGGCGCCACGAGGACGCGCACGTCGCCGCGTTTGCGGGCGTATTCGAGGCAGGGCGCGACCACCCGGCGGTCAAAGTCTTCGATGGCCTGTATTTTCAGATCCGTTTTGCCCTCGTGCGCGGTTTCGTCGGGCGCTTCGAGGTGAATATAGGCAAAATCGAGGCGGTCGATGGCGTCGAGGCCGGCCTGGACCTTGCCTTCGTAGTTGGTGTCGAGGTAGCCGGTCGCGCCGGGAACGTCGATGATTTCGAGTCCGGCGCAGACGCCGATGCCTTTGACGAGGTCGACGGCGGAAATGACCGCGCCGGTGAGGCCGAAGCGCTCTTTGTAGGAATTCATGCGCGGCGTGCGTCCCTGGCCCCAGAGCCAGATCGAGGTGGCCGCGGGCTTGCCGTTGGCGAGGCGCGCTTCGTTGACGGGGTGGCCGTTGAGAATGGCGCGGGAGCGCTCCATCATGTTGCGCACGAGATCCGAGGCGTCACCCTTGGGGAGGTGCGGTTCATAGGGCTTTTCGCTGATATCGTGAGGCGGCGTGCAGGTGACCGTGGCCAGGGATTCGACGGAGCCGTTCGGCGCGGATACAATAGCGAGATGGCGGTAGCTGACGCCGGAGTGGAACTTCACGGGCAGATCGGAGAGGTTTTCGTTGAGTGCGGCAATGAGTTGGGACGCTTCCTCGCTCGTGATGTGGCCGGAGGTGAAGCTCTTCATGACGCCGTCGCCGAGGGTGACGAGGTTGCAGCGGAACGCGACCTCGTTTTCGGCGAGCAGGATGCCTTGGCGGGCGGCCTCGATGGGGGCGCGGCCCGAGAAGGTTTGCCGGGGATCGTAGCCGAAGAGCGACAGGTTGCCGATGTCGCTGCCGGGCGGGAGACCGTCGGGAATGGGATTGAAGAGTCCCGTGATCCCCGAGCGTGCGATATCGTCCATTGCCGGGGTGGCGGCCGCCTCGACGGGGGTCCGTCCGCCCAGCTCCTCGAGTGGGAAATCGGCCATGCCGTCGCCAATGAGGACCAGGTATTTCAAGAGAATTCTCCGCCCTGTTGAGGGAATTGGGATAATTCGAGAGAGAATAGCATGGGGGGAAAATGAAGTCAAGAATCGGCGCTGTCGATACACAGCAAATGAAGAGAGGAACGAAGAACGAAGAATGAAGAACGAGGAAAGAAAGAGTGAGGGAGAGCTTGGGGTGGAGAAGATGAGTTGGCGGGAATTGCTGGGGCGGGCGGATGTGCCGAGGGCTGCGGAGTTGGAAGGGCGAATTGAGCGCTATGTGGGGTTGATTCGGCAGTGGAATGGGGTAGTGTCGCTGATATCGCAGGGGGATTTGGCGAAGCTGGAGGAGAACCATGTGGCGGACTCGCTGAGTCTGGCGCCGTATGTGTGGCGGGCTTGCGGGGCGGACGGGGTGCTGCTGGACGTGGGAAGCGGGGCGGGGTTTCCTGCGCTGGTGCTGAAAATGGCGTTGCCGGGGCTTCGCGTGGTGCTGGTTGAGCGGTCGGAGCGGAAGGTGGGTTTTTTGAGGACGGTCGTGGGGAGTTTGAAGCTGGCGGGGGTGGAAATTCGGTGCGGGGAGTTCCCGGCTGTTGCTGCGGCCGTTGTACCGCAAGCACTTACCGCCCGCGCCGTCGAGAAGCCCGAGAAGGTGCTGCGGGACGTTGCGCGGTGGTTGCCAGTGGGGTGTACGTACTTGTGCCAGTTGGGCGAGGCGGCGGGGGCGTTTGGGGAAATGTTCCACGTGGAACATGTGCGGGATGAGTGGTCCGAGGCGGGGGTGCGGCGGGGGGAGTTGTATTTGGTGAGAAGGGGGTGATGTTCCACGTGGAACAATTTGAATATTGGCCACAAAAGAACGCAAAGAGCACAAAGAAGAACTGCTCTGACAGGATTTACAAGATTGGGAAGATAATGGAACGCCGGTGCTCATTTATCTTCTCAATCTTGTAAATCCTGTCAGAGCAGTTCTTCTTTGCGTTCATTTGTGGCCAATATGGCTTTTCGCTTGCGCCAGGCGTAAAGGTTGGTTTGGATGAAGGGGATGTTGTA
>JAVEWL010000401.1:0-5528 GCA_034004565.1 FCB group bacterium
ACGCTGGGCGACGAATAACTCATCATTGCCACGTTCGACAACTCGGGCGCGCCCCTGGGCGACGTGAATAACAGCGACGGGGACCTGCTGTACGTTTTGGACGAATTCCTGGAAAATGGGATTGACATCGAGGCGAGCGGCAGCGAGGATGGCGCCAATTACATCGTGGCGGTGCGGACGTCCTCGTTGTGGCACAGCGGCATGACGATGGGCGTCTCGGTCAACTTCGCCTACATGGAAAACCCGTTTGGACCCACCGGCGAAGACACGTATCCGAACAACAACTGGGAAGATCCCGTTTCCGAAGACGTCGGATATTCGTCGAGCTTCACCGTGTGGGACTACTCCAGCGGCCCGAGATATGCCCCCAGTCACCTCTTCGAGAATGCCTGGAACCATCCCTACAATACGTATACCCCGCTGACCGAGCATGCGCGGCCGCGCTGGGATCTGCCCGCACAGACATTTGAAGTCGTATTCGGCGAGGCCCTGGGCTTCCGCCGCATCTTTCCCATCGAAACGTGGATACCCTTGCTGGGAATCAACGTCCATTCCACCGCAACGCAACACGAAATTGATCCGCTTCGGCCCGAGGATCCCGACTTCTTCTTTAATGGCAATGCCGAAGAAGGCAGCCCCATGCTGCGCGAAGTCAATGTGATTCTCAAGGACATTGGCGGCGAGGCGGGCGCACTGGCGGGTTCCGGCGGGTTTGACCCGCGCAAACACCTCGACCCGGTGACGGCGGCAGGATACTACGGCAGCGAAGGCGACGGCGGCGGACAGAATAATGCCATCGGCCTCGATTACACCTACAACGGCATCTGGGTTTTCTACGACACCAACAACAACGGCATCTTCGATCCGCCGGTCCCGGGCGAAAGCGGCGGTGCGGCCTTGACGGATCACCCGCTGTTCCCGGATATCTTCACACTTTCCGATGTCGGCACGCCGGAACTGGTGGACTGGTACAAGGAACGCTGGCAGTTCGTGGGCAATCCGCCGGACGGCGGCGACCCGTGGTGGCGCATCAAGCTGCGCTTCTACGAGGGCCGGCGCCGCGAAAGGACAAGTACGACTCCGACCGGTTACATCGAGGCCGTTCCGGATAATTTCGGCCCCGGCAAGGGTGCCAGTGAAATCTCGCCGGACTTCTTTGTCGTGATGCGTCCGGACAGCGGTTTTCAGGATGCGTCCCTCGTTCCGGGCGACGGCACGGGGTATCTGGTGGGCGCCGACCTTAAGGCGAATATCGAGCCCCGCTGGTTCGACCCGGTGCAGGGCCATTACCAGGGCGGCATTCACGTCAACACGCAGATTCCGGGTGTCGGCCAGATCGTGAGAGACCAGGTGGTGACCGCCTGGCAGGACGACCCGCGCTGGTATACCGACGAGCCGTGGTGGCCCGAGCGTACCTCCAATCCCAACACGACAAAGCCCGTGCGGAACGGCATCGAGATCCACGACTACACGCTGCTGTACGAGTCGAACAGCCGCTTTACCACCGATACGAGCGATATTTGGTACCCGCGCTTTTTCCTGAATTACATGGATCCGCTGGGGAGCATACGCGACCACTTTTATTACGGATATTCCTTTGATTTCCCCAGTTCGCCGGATGCCCCCACGGTTCGCACCTGGCACGTCGATTCCATCGCGGGAAGCTACCAGGGCGTGCCGGTTATCAGCGACGGCTGGACGCAGTTCTCCTTCCCCTTCGAAACGGCGCCCTTCTACCAGGGAACCATGGACGAGAACGTGGCGGGACCGCGTTCACCGGTGTACTTCGGCTCGATGGTAAAACCGCAGCCGACCCTGCCCACGTACGGCACGTGGCCGATGACGCTGCCGCCCGGGCGCTATCCTTCCTATTACGACTGGGAACCCCAGCACCGGCGCGCGCGCTTGCTCAAACAGCACATCGAAATCAACAGCCTGCCCACCCCGATGCTGGGCATCAACCTCGTCGGCGCCGACGATCCCGTCGTCAACCGCGTGAATGCGCGGGTGTTGAACGAGATCTACGTGGCGTTCTGGGGACCCAATTTCTCGCCCAGCGACCTTAAGCCGCTTCTTGCAAACGGCCAAGGTTCGGGCGACTCGGCCTCGGGCGTGCAGTTGCGCTACGACGCCGATTCCAACGGCACGTACTCGAATCCGGTCGGCTTTGTCGGCATCACCGCGGACAGCGATCCCCCGCTCGAGTTGAAGGACCTCGCCTGGCCCGCCAACCCGGAGCACGTGGACCTGGATGGTGACGGCGTCTCGGACGACCTGACCGGCGACGGCGTGGTCACGGCGGCGGACGTGGCGTGGGTGCTGCGGTTGATTCCGAAAGTGACGCCGTATCTGCCGAAGACCGATCTTCCCCTTGGTAACAGCACCGGCGGCGGCGACACCGGTGGAGACACCGGCGGCGGCGACGATGACGAAGACGACAGCATCTTCGGCAAGAGCGGAAAAACGTCTGCCTTGCTTGGAGCCACCGCGAAGGGCAGCGTGCTGATAAACCTGGCCCAGCCCGGCGCGCTGGACGCCGCCTATTCCGAGATCACCGCCAAGCCGCTCGAGGGCGCCCTCGCCGGCATCCAGGCAGAGGTTACTCTGGATGCGAAGGCGGATCAGGCCGCCCCGGCCCCCAAGGCGGTGCCGCTGCTCAACAACGCCGGCGACGACTTGTTCATCACCGTGCGCACCTCGGCCTCGCTGGGCCGCTTCGAGAACTTCCGGGCGTTCATTCCCGCGACCCTGCCGGACCGTCCGCGCACGGCGCGGCAGGCGGGCATCAAGATTACGCCTTCCGTGCAGATCAGCCCCCAGGCGCTCACAAAATCGAGCCCGGCTGTGGGGCCCGTTCAGGACTGCTACTTCCACGACATGCTGGAAGCCAACGTCCCCGTCCTCCTGCATCCCCTGGGAGGAGCCAATCAGACCATCGCGCGCAGGAGCGACGCATTCGCCGTCATGGGCATCGACATCTCGACCAACCGCGGCGCGGCGGCCGGCGTGGCCGCCCAGGGCGCCAACGGTACCGGCGCGCAGGGGACGTTTACGGTCAACGCCGCGGGCTGGACGCCCAATGCCATGGCCGGCTACTTCCTGATTGATCGTTCTTTCAGGGCCTTCGAGATCAGCGCCAACACCGACTCGCTACTGACGCTGGTCAGCACCTCGACGCCAACCAACGGCAAATGGTTCATCGCGAAGGATCCGACCTTCCTCGAACAAATCATCGTGGAATTCTACGACGAGGGCGGCGACGGCGGGTTCAGTATCCTCGATGACCTGCTGCCCTTGAACCGGGAAGACCTGCGCAACTCGGGCGTGGCTATCTATCGCGACAACGACAACGACCCCGCGAACGAAAACGGCAAATTCGACAGCACGGATATCCCCGTTCCGCTGGACGCGGACCCGCAACTCATCGGTGAGTCGGGCGAAGTGACGACGCAGGTGAAGTTCGTCTTCTCGTCGCCGGGCACGGACGACGTGCCGGTGCCGAAGGTGCAGCAGGAACCGCTGCGCCAGTGGGTGCCGGATACCTTCGCAAACGGCCTGACGTCCGATCCCAGTTTCGGCGACGATTTCTTCGTGGTCATCCGCACCTCGGAAGAAATCTCGGTCGGCGACGACTTCACGGTCGGCGTCGTGTCGTGGGGTCCGGATACGCCGACGCAACCGGACGCCGATACCTTCGTGCGCGACAACGTGCCGGAAATCCACAAGGACGGCCTGGCGCAGTTCCTCGAATTCCCGTGGGGTTCGCGCGCGCTGGGCTTCATCACGTACTTCAAGACGCCGCCCGACAACAGCGGGTTCAACTGGATCCGATCGACGGTGGCCCAGTACGCCCGCGGGCCTGTCATCAAGGCATCGAGCCAGGTCGGCGGCGGCGGCAGCGACCCTGGCGGCGGCACCTCACAGACCACGATTACCTCCGTCACGCCGTCCGTCATTTCGACGACAATCCCCGATACGGGCCAGGATGTCGTCATAACCGGTACCGGCTTCGGCACCTCCCCCGTGCTGAAGATCGCCAGCCAAACCGAGACGATCGAGATCATCACCTCGAGCAATACCGAGATCGTCGCGCGGATCCTTGGCGGAACGGTATTCACCGAAGGCTCCCTTGCGGTTTTCGTGCAGAACGCCCAAACCCTGACTTCGGCCACGCGTACGGATCTGCTCTCCGCCATTTCCGGTGCCGTGCCTCCCAGCCCAATTATCCAGAAGATAACTCCTGAAGTCGGTTCTCAGGCTGACTTCCCCGTGACAATTACCGGCACGGGCTTCGTCGATCCGGAAGTGTATTTCGGAAGGACGAAGATGCCGGTGGCCTACGTGAACCCCGAAGGCACGCGCATCGACGTCAACTTCCCCTCCCCGCAGAGCCTTCAGACGGGCGCGCTGGACGTTCAGGTCAAAAGCAATCACGTCGTCGACGGCGAAAAGGTCGTCCTGGCGGCCATGGTGCCCGACGGGTTCTATTTCCGGAACACGCCGGCGGCGCCGGTGTCGCCGTGCTTCATTGCGACGGCGGCCTACGGCACGCCGATGGGCAAGCACCTGGATACGTTCCGCGCGTTCCGCGACGGGGTGCTGCTGCAAACGGCGCCCGGCACCGCCTTCGTGGACCTGTACTACTCCGTCAGCCCGTCCGTGGCCAAGGTGGTCGCGGTGCATCCGTGGCTCGCGGCCCTGGTGCGCATCGTGCTGACCCCGGCCGCCTGGCTGATCGAGCAGCCCGCGGGCCTTATCCTGCCGGTGGCGGCCCTGTGGTTGTCGCGCCGGATGCGGCGACGCGCGGTGAAGGCGTAAACGACTCGACTTTTAACCCGGAGGCCGCCGCCGTTTGTGGCGGCGGCCTCCGGAAATGTACTGGAACAGTGTGTGGGACCGAGCCGGAAGGGAATGCGCGTGGTTTGGCCGTCCGCTCTTCCGGAGACGACGCGGCGGTGTCATGTGGAAAGGAGCTCAATCCGTGAAGATGAGCCTTGCGAAGGGGCGGGCGGCGCGTGTGGCCGTGGGACTCCGTAAAGGGGTGGTGCTGGGCCTGGTGCTGGCGGTCTCCGTTTGTGTGGAATCGGCCCATGCGTTCTATCCCCTGGGCATATTCGGCCCCGACGGTAACCTCATTATCGTCAAGTGGCCGTTGCGGGAGATGGACACCAACGGCGACGGCGACGTGCAGCAGGGCGAGGGGGTCCCGCTGATATTCGAAACGGGAGAGTGGGGCTTCTCGGACGATGAGATCGACACGGTGCTCGCAGGCTTCCAGACGTGGCAAAACGTGCCCACCGCCTACGTGGGCTTCCGGCTTCTCGATACCACGCCGGATCCGCTGGAATTAAGCGAGGATATCGGCTCCGTCGACTTCTTGAACTACGTGGCATTCGAGTTCAACGGCGACGGCAGCGAGGACCCCGAAGTTCTTCCGGACAACGTCGGCGGCTTAGCCCTGGTTACCTTTGCGCTTGTGGACTCATTCGTCACGGTCGACGGCCTGTCTTATCCCGTTTCGGGTGGTC
>JAVEWL010000402.1:0-5518 GCA_034004565.1 FCB group bacterium
TTGACGGGGTTGCGCGATCTGCAAGACCTGGCGGACTTCGTCATCATCGACACGATGGCGGGCATCGGGCAAAATGCGGTGGCGTTCGCGTCGGCCGCGGATGAGATTCTGCTCGTGACAACGCCGGAACCGTCGTCGATAGTCGACGGATACGCGATGATCAAGACACTGTATGCGCTGCGCGACGATTCGGTTATCCGGCTCATTATCAACATGGCCGCTACCGAGGCGCAGGCCAAGGCGGTTGCGAACAAACTGTCGATGGTCGCGCAGCAATACCTGAGCCGGCGGCTCAATTACCTGGGGTGGGTGCCGAGAGACCCGCACGTGTCGCAGGCGGTCATGCAGACGCGGCCGTTCCTGCTGCAGTACCCCACGGCGCCCGCGTCGCGCTGCATCCAAGAATTGGCGGAGCGCATCATGCGGCAGCGACCGGATGCGTCGCAGGCGCGCGGCAGCGGTTTCTTGCGGCGGTTTGCCCAGGCGTTCGGGCTTGCCGGGAACGGGTGACGTTTCCATGAGGTCATGATGTGGCTCCCCTTTCCAAGGGGAGTTCTTAATAGTAAGCAAAAGCTCCCCTTGGAAAGGGGAGCCACATCATGCTCCTTCAATTTCCTTCCATTTCTGCGCTACTTCGTGAAAGAATAGCGCTTGCCGAGGGTCGCACACTGCCTTCGGCGCCTACACTGTCTGTTCGAGGACGACGCATGAAAACCCTTTGGCCGATCGTTCTTTTTGTCTGCCTGGCGATGGAGGCGGGTTTTGCTTCCGAGGGGAATCAGTTGCTGGGACAAGGGCCCCTGCAGGAGAGTCTGGCGGGGGCGGGCGCGGCGACGGCGTATGATTCGACGTGGATACTGCTGAATCCGGCGACGTTGGCCTTCCTGGATGAGACGCGGGTGGATGGCTATGCGATGCTGCTGACGTTGACGCGGCGGCTGGAGATTGAGGGGCCCATCGGGCTCATCTCGAACAGGTACGCGGGCGAGATGAAGGATACGAAGCCGTTTGCGTTTCCGGGGCTGGCGTTGATGTGGCGCGGGGCGGACGGGGTGTTCGCAACGGGCATGATGGGGATCGAGGGGGACCGGGTGGATTTCCCGCACAGCCGCAGCACGCTCGCGCGGATTCGCAACGAGGACCGGCGCACTTCGCTGGAGACGGCCGCGATCCCGTTTGGCTATGCGCGGGAGATCGGCAATGGCTGGGCGGTGGGCGGCGCGGCGGTGTTGGGCGTTTCGCGTCTGCGTACGGATTCCCTGACTCTGCGCCTGCGCCCGACCCAGGGTGATTACCATTGGGACACGGCCTTGGGCGCCGGGGCGATTGTGGGGGTTGCTTGGCGGGGCGAGGCGTGGGGTTTCGGAGCGTCGTATCGCACGCGGCAGCACTTCCAGACCTTCGGCAAGTACGAGGACCTTACCCAATTCCCGATAGATGTGCCGCCGCAGTGGCAGGTGGGGCTCGCGTACCGGCCCCGGCCGAACCTGGAACTGTTGCTCGATTACCGGCACATTGCCTGGACCGAGGTGCCGCAGTTCGGCAAGCCGACGATACCCAAGGGCGGGTTGCGCTGGGATGACCAGGACATTGTGAAGCTTGCGGCGAGCTGGACCGTGAGCGACAGGTGGACGGTACGCGGCGGGGTGTCGCACGGGAATTCGCCGATTGGGCCGGATGAGGTTTTCACGAATGCGCTTTTTCCGGCGACGGTTGAGACGCATTTGACGCTGGGGTTTTCGCGGCGCTTGAGCGAGCGGGATGAGATTCACTTTGCGTATGACCACGCGTTTGACCGGACGGAAGAGGACAACGGGAAGGGGGATTTGTTTTCGCATGTCGGCAAGGGAACGAAGATGGGGATGGTGCAGGATTTTTTTACGGTGGGGTATACAAGAAAATTCTGAATTATGTATGCCGAATTATGAATGAAAAAGCAAGATCACCACAAAGACACAAAGACTCGAAGAACCGCAAGAGCTTCTGACAGGATTTTCAGGATTGGCAAGATGAGGAGGTTCTCATACCTCCCATGATTCCATACTTCTCATGGGAGTTATGGGAGACATGAGAAGTATGGGAAGTATGAAAAGCAGTTCTTTGTGGTAGTCTTTGCTTCTTCCCCATCCTGTTCATCCTGCCAATCCTGGTATCCGGTCAAGAAGAAAACACACCAAGTCATCGGCGGAAAAAGGAACGTTCGGGGCTTATTCGCGGACGCGCTCTATGTCGGCGCCGAGGCCTGAGAGGCGCTCTTCGATGCGCTCGTAGCCGCGGTCGATGTGGTAGACGCGCTGGATAGCGGTTTCGCCTTTTTCGGCGATGAGGCCGGCGATGACGAGGGCGGCGCTGGCGCGGAGGTCGGAGGCCATGACGGGCGCGCCGCTGAGGCCCTTGACGCCGCGGACGATGGCGGAGTTGCCGTCGAGGTCGATCTGCGCGCCCATGCGCCTGAGTTCGCCCGCCTGCATGAAGCGGTTTTCGAAGACGGTTTCTTTGATGACGCTGACGCCTTCAGAGACGCAGAGCAGGGCCATCATTTGCGCCTGGAGATCGGTGGGGAAACCGGGGTAGGGCTGGGTATGGATGTCCTGTCCTTTGAGAGCGCCGTCGGCCTTGATGCGAACGCGGGTGCCGTGGCTTTCGACCTCGGCGCCGATCGCTTGCAGCTTGGTGATGAGGCCGCTGACGTGGTCGGCGTTCATGTTCATAACGGTGACGTCACCGTGGGTGGCGACGGCGGCGATGAGGAAGGTGCCGGCTTCGATGCGATCGGGAATGACGGTGTGCTCGGCGCCGTGGAGGTTTTCGACGCCGACGATGGTGATGAGGTCGGTGCCGGCGCCGGAGATCCGGGCGCCCATGGCGTTGAGGAATTGGGCCAAGTCGACGATCTCGGGTTCGCGGGCGGCGTTGCTGAGGCGCGTGACACCCTGAGCACGCGCGGCGGCCATCATGATGTTCTCGGTGGCGCCGACGCTGGGAAAGTCGAGCGTGATGTCGGCGCCCTGGAGGCATCCCTCGGCGATGACGTAGCCTTCTTCGATGGCGATCTTGGCGCCCATCGCTTCGAGGCCCTTGAGGTGGATGTCGACGGGACGCGTGCCGATGGCGCAGCCGCCGGGCAGGGAGACCTTGGCCTTGCCATAACGCCCGAGGAGCGGCCCGAGCACGAAAAACGACGCGCGCATCTTGCGAACGAGGTCGTATTCGGCGTACTGGGAATCGACGGTCGTGGGGTCGAGGATCATGTAGCGTCCGGTGAACTCGGTACTCATGCCCATCGAGGCGAGGATTTTGTCCATGCTGAAGACATCGTGGAGACAAGGCACGTTGTGGAGGGTACAGGGCCCTTCGGCGAGCAGCGCCGCCGCCATGAGGGGCAGGGTTGAGTTTTTTGCACCTCGAACGTGCACGCAGCCTTTGAGGGGCCGCCCTCCGCGAACGAGTATCTTGTCCAATGAACGAGTCCCCCGTGGGTGAGGCAATTACGAATTACGAATTACAGATAATGTATCACGGTGCGCGGCGAAAAGTTGCGTTGCGGGTGTTGCTCGTAATAACAACGGCCCAAAGCCTTTTTTGTGGCTTTGGGCCGCGAAATTGTTTCTCAGGGGCGCGCTATTGCGCGGCTCCTTCGGCCGGAGGTTCCGCAGCCGGGGCTTCCACGGCGGGTGCGGCTTCGGGCGCCGGGGCTTCCACGACCGGGGCAGCCGCGCCTTCGACGGGCGCCGCGGGGGCTTCGGGCGATTCGGTTGCGGGCGCGGGGACGGTCTCTTCTCCGGACTGTTCGCCCAGTCCTAGGCTCTTGAGATCGTTCATCGCCGCGCTCTCTTCGGTGGTGATTTCATCGGGAGCGGCGCCTTGGCCGACATGGCCGGACAGGGCCGACAGGACAAACGCCAGGAAGATGAACAGGCCGGCGCCGATACGGGTGAGGCGCACCGGGAGGCTCTTGCTGCCGCGCGGTCCGAAGATGGTTTCGGAGCCGGGTCCGAGGCCGAACGCGCCTGCAAATCCGGCGCCCTTGCCCTTCTGGAGCATGATCACCACGATCAGCGCGATGCAGACCAGGCTGTAGACAACCACCAGAACGTACCAAAGCGCATCCAAGCTGAAAATCGAGCTTAATAGATTCGACACCGGGCCCTAGCCTCCTCGCAAATGTATTAGACAGTCGCCTTGACGATCGCCGCGAATTTGTCGGCAACCAGCGACGCGCCGCCCACCAGGGCGCCGTCCACATCGGGCTGACCCATGAGGATCGCCGCGTTGTCCGCCGTGACGCTGCCGCCGTACTGAATCCGAACTTTCCCCGCCACGTCCGCGCCGAACTGGTCGGCCACGAGCCCGCGAATGAAGGCGTGGGCCTCCTGCGCCTGCTCGGGGGTCGCCGTGACGCCCGTGCCGATGGCCCAGACGGGCTCATAGGCGATGGACATGTTATCGAAATCCGCCGCCGAGAGGCCTTGCAGGCCGCCGGTGATCTGGCGGGTCAACACGTCGTTCATCTTGCCGCCTTCGCGCTCGGCGAGGGTTTCGCCGCAGCAGAACATGACCTTGATGCCGGCGGCGAGGGCGAACTTGAGCTTTTCGTTCAGGAACTCGTCCGATTCCTTGAAGTATTCGCGGCGTTCGCTGTGGCCGATGATGACCCACTGGCAGCCGGCGTCGAGGAGCATCTGCGGCGACAGCTCGCCGGTGAAGGCGCCCTTTTCCTTCGTGTAGGCGTTCTGGGCGCCGAGTTGGACGTTCGAGCCCTTGAGGGCCTGCGCCACGGGATAGATCGCCAGGAAGGTCGGGCAAACGACGATGTCGACACCGTTTACGCCTTCGACGAGCGGCTTCAGCGCGTTGACCAGGTCAACGGCTTCGCCGACGAGCTTGTTCATTTTCCAATTACCGGCCACTAAAGGCGTTCTCACGAGCAGATCCCTTTCTGACTGTGACCCGCAGGCCACTCCTCCCGCACGTATAAGGGCAAACCGCAGAACGATAGCACACGCCGCCAATGCGACGCAAGATCTTGACCGGAAACGGACTTGGGAGACGCTGGTGGCTATTAGTCCGGTACCGTGGCCAAGGCAAGCCGAAGGAAATAGACCGTTAGCTCCTGCTTCGGCTCAAAGTCGGTTTTCCGCGCTCGGAAGGTGGTCGCGTCAATACGCTCGACGGGGCCGTCCCAACTAAACGTCGTGATGTAGTTTTCGGGATTCTTACCGGGCTTCTTCACGATAAGTTCAAAGTCCCGTATGGGCCCCTGCCAAGTGTTGGCGGTGGTAAGGATGTATTTGACCCAAGTCGCTAAGAAGTAACCGCCTTGGTCGGGTTCGGCCTTGAGCAATTCGGCTGTGCGCTTCTGGACATACTCGCGAGTCTTTTGGTCCATACCGGCATCCGGATGATCCTTTTCAAAGGGCTCCGGCTGGCTCTGTTCGAACCCAACGACCGGATGATATTCGTGCTTCACCTTGACCACCTCGCCCGGCGGGAACGTCTGGGTCCAGTGGTAAGTAAC
>JAVEWL010000403.1:0-5511 GCA_034004565.1 FCB group bacterium
TGCTGGTAAAAATCTCGCCCCATCCCAGGGGCTTGGCTGCCCTGGCCCGGGAACAGGAAAAAACTCAACCGTAGCTCTCCCGCTTGGTGTTGGTGAAGAGCACTTCCACCTGGCGCAGCTCGGCCACGCCCTCGCGGATGTGCGCGTTAACCTCTTTCTCGACGGCCTGCACCGCGCCGCGGATGCCGTTGGCCACGCCCTTACCGCTGACCGCGCCGTGCAGGATCACCACGTTGCCGTTCACGCCGAGCAGCGGCGCGCCCGGATGATGGTTGGCGTCCACGGTCTTCTTCAGGCGCTTGAACGCCCCGCGGCCCAACAGCGCGCCGATCCGGCTGGTCCACGTGGACTTCAGTTCGCGCTTCATCAGGTTGGACATCAGCCACGCGGCCGCTTCACTCGTTTTGAGGACCATGTTTCCCACGAACCCGTCGCAGATCACGACGTCCGCGTTGCCTTCGAACATCGCCTTCGGCTCGATGTTGCCGATGAAGTTGATGTTCTTGGCCGCGGTCAGGTTGTGGTGAACGGTCTTCGCGAGATCGTTGCCCTTGGCGGTTTCCTGGCCGATGTTGAGCAGGCCCACCCGGGGATTCTCGGCGCCCAGTACGTTGCGCGAATACACCGTGCCCATCTCCGCGAACTCGCAGAGGTGGCGCGCCGTGCAATCGACGTTCGCCCCCTGATCCAGAATGACCACCGGCGCTTTCGCGGTCGGCAGAATGGGCGAAATCGCCGCGCGCGCCACGCCCTCGATAAACCCGAGCATGACCCGCGCCCCCACCACGACGGCGCCCGTATTGCCGGCGGTTACCACCGCGTCCACTTCGCCCTGCTTGTGCAGACGCAAGGCCACCGCCAGCGACGAATCGCGCTTGCGGCGAATCACCGCGGGCGGGTCGTTCATGGCGATGGCTTCGGAGGCGTGAACGATGCTAATCCGGGGGCACTTGGGATAGGCGGAGAGCGCCGCTTTCAGGCGCGCCTCATCGCCCACGAGCACAACTTCAAAATCGCCCGCAGACGCGGCTTTCACCGCTCCCTCGACTTCGGGTAGCGGAGCCCGGTCCGAGCCCATGGCATCTAATGCGATTCGCATATAGGGTCCCCCTGATGCACTACCGGGGACTGGTCTAGTCCTTGCCGACCTTGATGACCAGCCGATCCTTGTAGTGCCCGCACTTCGGGCACACCCGGTGCGGTGTTACAGCTTCACCGCAGCTCGGGCACTGGATCAGCGACGGCGCCGTCAAATGGTGGTGCGAGCGACGCGTGTTACGGCGCGTCTTTCCGGTTCGTCTCTTTGGTACCGGCACAGGACAACTCCTCCAGCGGTTATGCCAGGACTGCGAGCGCTATTGCTCGGAGTCCTTCTTCAGGTTGGGGAACAGGTTCGCCAACCCCTTCAAGCCTTGATTGCCTAACTTCTCTTCTTCCTCGGGCGGACATCCACACTGCTCGCGGTTCAAGTTGGTACCGCAACGCGGGCAAAGTCCGGCACAATCTTCCCGGCAGAGGAATTTGGAGGGTGCCGTGAGCACGATTTCTTCCCAGACGTGCGGAGCGAGGTCCAATTCCCCGTTCTCGTACGTCATCGGGCGTTCGTCGTCTTCCAGTATTTCCATATCCTCGTCCGCGTCGGAAAGTTCCTCAGAGCCGTCCCGAGGCGTAAAAAACCATGTTACTTCAACCTTCGAAGGGATCTTGGCCTCTTCGAGACAACGGTCACAGGTGTGCCGGTACTCGACCGAGATATCCCCTCGAAAAAGGTAATCGGTGTCGGCGGGCGCCAGGACGCCCGAAACCGTCACCGGCTCCACGGACAGTTCCTTCGCGCCATCCGGACGCAGGTCTTCTTCCGTAACGGTCACGTTTACCGGCAGTCCCTTGGCCGGAACCGTCGACAACGGCATTCTCAGTTTATCCACGCTCGTACCACCTCAGATGGTGATGCCACAGAGTCCATGATGCTACCAAAACGAAACGGCTCAAGTCAAATAAAGACAAGCCATTCGGAGAGTTTTACGCTGCCTATAACGAACATTGTTCCGGTTCTGGTTCATCCCGAGGAGACGAATGGGACGGTGTAGCCGGCCGAAGGCATCAGCCACACTGTTGGATCGGGCGTTCCCAGCGCCGTAAGCTCCGCATGCGCCTTGTTCAGCGCATCCGTCAGGCTTTCGGCTTTCCGGCCACGCAGCAGCGCGACGCTATCCTCCCCCATCTCCGTGACAAAGCAGGCCAACGGGGCTTTTTCGACCGTTGAAAGGGCTGTTTGTCCATTGATCTCCGCTCGCTCACGCAACCCGGCGATGATATCGGCTCGATCGCGGCGGCGGAGCCACTGGGTGAACTGTTCGCTCCCCGGCCCCTCCGGGCAAGGCGCCACGAACACGATCCGGCCTCCGGGTTTGACGGCCTGGTACGCGTTGAAGAGTGCCTTGTGCGACTGCACAAAGTTCTTCGCGGAGCCCGCCGATGCCACCACGAGGTCCGCTTGTTCGTCGATGGGCGCCGAATACAGTTCGTAGGCCATACGGCACGCGGCACGGTGCGCGGCGTCCATTTCCCCCGCAAAGAGGCCCGCAATTCGCCCCTGCCGGTTCAAGACCGTGTTCAGGATGAAATCGACCGGTACAAATTGCGCCGCCTCGAGCATGTCCTCGGCTACGGGATTTCCGTCCAGCACGCCAATCCGCACGTCGGGGTTGAGCCGGTCGCTGTGCGGATCCAGGTTCATGGAATGGTTACGGGAAATTGTTTCCACCCCTGCGATGCCCGGCACGATCGACTTGCGCCCTCCCCCGAACCCGCCGAAATAATGCAGCACGACCGTTCCCGTCGCGACGATTCGGTCGCAGGCCAGCACGCGCCGGTTGATCCACACCGGCGTCCCCCGCCGCGTCGTCCCGAGCAGTTCGAGGTTGGCGGAATCGTGCGCGTCGTGCGCAAATGCGTGTCCGCCCAGCCGCGCATACATTTCGGCGCCGAGGATCAGCTTTTGTTCCTCCGGCGCCGGGCCGCGGTGGGTACCCGTGGAATAGCAGACTTGGATGTCGCCGTCGCGAATCCCCGCGCGGTTCAGGCCGTCCACCAAGACCGGAAGAAAACGATCCGCGCGCGTCTGCCGGAACGAGTCCGACACGATCAGCGCCACCGATTCGCCCGGGCGCACGATGTCGAACAATCCGCGTTCCATGCCCAATGGAGCCACCAGGGCCTCCCGCACGGCCTCATCCAGACGCGGCAACTCCGGCGCGTCCGCCACGTCGAGCGTGCCCAACGCGCGGCCCCACGGGATATCGGCGCAGAGCGTAGTCCCGCCGTATGGCATTTCGATTCGCATTAGAAGTCAAAGTCGGTGTCGCGGTCGGTATTGCGGTGGTCGATGCACATCAGCCAGGCGCCGGCGAAGACGAGGCAGTCGATGTACGCCCCAATTACCGTCACCACCGGCGTCAACAGAAGCCAGCGGTACCCCGCTTCGGGGTCCACCCGGACCTCGAAGACTTTCTGGACCAGCACTACCTGCAGAAAGGTCAGAAAGCAAAGCAGGAGCGTGCGTGGAAACTGATACCCCAGCGGGGCAAGGTTGCGGCCGATCTCGCGCCACTGCGGCGCGCCGGGAAACATCATGCACGCGCCGATGGGCACCGTCAGAATGCTGAACAGCAGGTACAGCAACAGCAGCGGCACGACCAGGGACGACTCCCGGGAATGCGCGACGCTGGTGGCGTGGCCGAGCGCCAGGCTCACCAGGATAAGCACGAACCACAACTGGAAGAAGCGCCGCAACGCGTCCCGGTCACCCGCGCTTCGCCAGAGTGGACGATCCATATCCTTGCCGATGCGCGCAAAGGCGATCGCGGTGACTATGGCCGACAGGGGCGCCTGAACCAGCGAAATGGCCAATCCTATTGCCTGCATGCGACCGGACATCGTTTCGGCCGGCACGGTCCAGCCGCCCAAAAACACGTATTCCGCCGCCAGTCCCAGGATTTGGATGCCGAGGATACCGGCGGCGTAGATGAGCAATGCCAGGGCGTTGCGTTGCACGGCGGCGATGGCGTTCTGCAGGAATATCAATCCCGGGTCTCCACAAGTCCGCCCTGCTCGGTTGGACGCTGCTGCAAGAGCGTCACGTAGCGAACCAGATGCTCGCGTTGTTCATCGGTAATCTGGACAAAGTTGCCGCGAATCAGGGTCCGGCCGCCGCCCAATAGTGTCGTGCCCACAATCCGCGCGTCAATATCCATTGGCTTCGTTTCGGGCAATTCCAGGTGCACGCGCAGGAACATGTGCACCGGCACGGACTGTTGCAGGACCATGGCGAATCCGCCCGCGCTCAGGCTGGTGATGCGGCCGCGCAGCCGCGCCGTCACCGGCTGCCGGGGAAGCCGGCTGAGATCCCCGCCCAGCGGCGGATCCATCACGCCAACCGTTACCGTCTGGTCGAAGCGCACGCGGAAATAGTCGCGCGACTGCATCCGGTTCATTTGCGAGGTATGCTGGACCACCCACGCCGGCGGATCGCTCTCTTCCCGCACGAACACCACCGTGAACAGGTAGCGGGCGTCGTCGTCGCGCCACGCCTGGCCGCGCAACCGATCGTTCGGCTTGGGCCTGAGCGAGGAATCGTCTCCCAGGTTCACCGGCACAAGGTGCATATACGCCTCGTCCAGACTCATCACGCGCATCGCGCGGCGCGGCGTCTTGCCACCCGAGGCCGGCCAGAATGTCACCACCTGCCCCGTGCCCAGTTCGCGCGTGGAATGGATACGTTGGCCGTAGGGAATGAAGTCCAACCCCAGGTGAACGCGAATGTCGCGCAACTCGATCCCGGCCTGGTCGTATTCGCTCTTGACGCCCTTCTGCAGGAGCGCGGTCATCTCCTGGTCCACGCAGGCATCGAAGTCGTAACGCACCGTCACCGCCCGCAGGGGCTCGTCCGGGCGCCAGCGGGAAACCATCTGACGGAGGTGTTCCTGTTCCGGCGGGGAGAGGGCCTTGTCCCGGCCAATCTGCCCCACCGTCTTCCATTCCGATTCGACCCGCTTCCGGCGCAGGCCTTTCTGGCGGAACTGCTCGGCGATGATGGCAATCACAAGACATATCAACACGCCGACAAGAACCCACGTAACGTCGGCGGTGCGCACCGTCGCGCTATCCAGCAAAGTAGCCAAGCTATCTGGTTTCATGCGGTTCCCACCCTCTTTGACCGCATTATAGGAACCCCGGGCGGCGCGTGCAACCGCACAGCCAAACAAAAACCGCCGGCCGCGGGAACAGCGCCCGCCGCCGGCGGCTCAGAAACATCGGTATCTTTGGATGCAGTTGCGAATTACCGGTCGTTCCGGTCTTCTTCCTCCTCGTCGTCCAACGAGGGGTACTTCTGGGGCGAAGGGGGTTGACCGCCGCTATGGCCGCGCCCGCTCCGGTGAGTGGGCATGTCCTCCCCCGTCATGTCGTCCTGGTTGGTGCGGAAGTCGCCCGAAGCGCTGCTGCCGCGAC
>JAVEWL010000404.1:0-5499 GCA_034004565.1 FCB group bacterium
GGCCCGCGATGGGCGCATCTCTTCTCGTGCTCGTACTCGTAATGGTAATCGGCGGTTTCTTAATCCGAGTACGAGCACGATTACGAGTACGAGCACGAGAAGAGATGCGCCCATCGCGGGCTAGACCCTAAACCCTGGACCCTAAACCCGCTCGTTAACTCCCCGCGCCGTGCAGGTATGCTGTTCCCGCACGACGGACTTCCACCCGGCTGAGGTCTCTAACGCTCATGACGAAGGCATACGAAATCCGCGATCGCGACATCGGCGGCGTCCTCGACGAAGCCATTTTCCTGTTCCGCGACAACATCAAGTTCATTGCCATCGTGGCGGGCTTGTGCATCTTCCCCTTTGTCCTCGGCGTCGATCTCCTGTCCTTTTACCTGGGACTCGACCAGGTGACGATCGACCCCGATTCGGGCATGCCGCCCGACGAGCAGATGGAAGTCATCATGAGCCTGTGGCTGCAGGCGGCGGGGTTCGGCTCGGTCTTGAACCTGCTGAGCCTCATCGGCATCTCGATAGCCGACGTGGCCATCATCTACGGTCTCGGCCACCGCTACCTGGGGCGCGAGGTAACCCTGGGCGCGTCGTTGCGCATGGGTGTGCGGCTGCTGCTGAAGATGATTCTGCTGGGCCTGCTGATCGGCGTCATGACAACCATAGGCGCCTGCATGTGCCTCATTCCGGCGTTCATCGTCATGGCGTTGTTCTTTCTTACGCCCGCGGTACTGGTGCTGGAAAACTCGAGCATGTCCGACGCCCTGTCACGCAGTCCCCGCCTCGTCACGGGTTTTGTCTGGCATACCATCGCGCTGATCTTCGTCATCGGCATCATTGGCTTTGGCATCGGCGCGTTCGCCGCCCTTATTCCGTCGGTGATCGCGCTGCACGTGCTCTACGCCGTCACCCAGACCGCCTACATCGCTTTTCGAAGCGTGGTCGTTGTGGCGCTGTATTTCTCGGCTCGCTGCCGCGTCGAGAATCTTGATCTCGAACTGATGGCCGACGCGGTGGACGTGCCGCCTGCGGACGAGGCCGTCCTGTGATGGCATGGGAAGCCGGTGCCGCGGCCGCGTCTCCCGAGCGGATCGTCGAGACGGCACAAGAAATTCTCGCGCGCGATTACTACCACCTGGAGAACACCGTCTATCCCATCGCCTGGGCCGGTCGTGTGTTGCGATGGGTCCGCGAATTCCTCGATTGGCTGGACGAACTGCTCGAGGGCAGCGGCCTGCCCATTCCCCCGTCGGTCTTCTGGTCGTTGATGGGCCTTATCGTGGTGGCCTTGCTGGTATGGTGGCTGTTCCGCTTGAACGCCAACCGCATCCGCGCGACGCGGGAAGCCGCGGAGGCCCAGGCCGAAATCGACGATCTGCCCGCGGACGTGCGTGCGCTCCTGCAGCGGTCGAACGAACTCGCCGCGGCCGGCAACTACGTGGACGCGTCGCGCGTGCTCTACCGCGCGGCGCTGGTGCGGCTCGAGGAACAACGCGGCGGTTTCCTGCGGCGCGGCCTCACCAACACGGAGTACATCCGCACCTTCCGAAGCCCCTGGGTGATTGAAAGCCTGCGCGTCTTCGTCGATCTCATCAACTGGAAATGGTATCGCGCCCGGAGCTTCGAGGCCGAGGACTATCGCCGCTGCCTCGATGCCTACGAACGCCTCGATGCGCGCCTGCGGGAGGGCGTCTGATGTTCCGCCCGGCCGTGGTGGCAACCGTGCTGACGAGCATGATCCTGATCGGCCTGCTCGTGTCGGCCGTCCAGGTGTGGCAGCCGCCCGGGGCTTCGGAAAACGCCCTGCACAGCTACAGCGCGCGCGCCATCGGGTACCGGGCGCTCTACGAGACGCTCGAGGCACTGGGTACGCCCGTATCGCGGTCCTGGGCGACACCCGAGGCGCTCTTCCAGGGCCGCACGCGCATCCTGCTGCTTCAGCCGGACCTGTATCTGCTCGAACGCGAGAAGCAGTACCTCGAGCGCTTCGAGGATTGGCTGTTGAACGGCGGCGAGGTGGTCATTGCCTCGCGCGATCTGAGCTTTGTCGAGGACAACCCGCGATTCTTTGACGACCAGGAGAAGCAGGAACGCGCCCAGCAGACGTTTGGCTACGATCGGTTGCCGTCGGTGCTGGGCGTCGAGGGACTGCGCGTCGAGCCGGTCTATTACGACGACGAGTCCGACGACATCGGCGAAGAGCGCGCCCGCGGCGGCTATCTCAACATCGCCGCACCGCCGGAATACGAGTATGAGCCCAGCTACGAGGGGACCTTGAAGCCCTTGGAGCAAACCGCGGCGTTCCTTGATCTCCCCGGCGAGCGCCTGCGCTGGTTCGAGGGCGAACCGATTGATCGCGCCGCGGGACAGATCACCATCGAGGCGGACGTTGGCGTCGTGCCCATCGCCCTCGAATTCGAGCGGGGACGCGGCCGCGTCGTCCTGGTGGCCGAGCCGACGCTTTTCAACAATATCGGCCTCGGCAGCGGAGACAACGCCGCGCTCGCCTACCACCTGGCCGTGGGCGCGAACGATCGCCCCGTCGTTTTCGACGAGTATTACCACGGCGCCCTTACGGGCATCGGACCCGTCGCGCTGCTGGGCATCTTTCCTTATGGCGCCATCGGCGTGTTCGTGCTCTTCGCGACGCTCCTGTGGGCGTGGTCCAACGGGGTGCGCTTCGGTCCGCCCGTGGACACCCCGCCGGAGTCGCGCCGCAACATCCTTGAATACGTAGACGCGATGGCGCACCTGTTCCGCCGCGGCGGCAAGGGCGCCTTCGTGCTGCGGGTCAACCGCGAAGGCCTCCTCGACGAGCTGCGCCGCGAGCTGCGCCTGCCGAGCGGCTCGCCTTCGGATGTTGTGCGCCACCGTCTCCGGCAAGCCAACGAAGCGCGCGGCCGCCGGCTCGACGAGGTATTGAACGAAGTGGATAGGGCGTTGGTGTCCGCCCGGCACCTGTCGGAAACCGAATTGAACCATTTCCAGGAAAGGCTCGAGACATGTCGCACCTCGAAAGCTCCGAATCCGTTGCCGCGCAAGACGGCATCGTAGCCCTGTACCGCCGCACGCTCGGCGAGGTCGAGAAGGTGGTTTACGGGCAGGAGGAAACCGTGGCGTACTGCCTGGCCGCGCTGTTCTCGAACGGCCATGTGCTAATCGAGGGCGTGCCCGGCACCGCCAAGACGACCCTCGTGCGCACGATCGCCTCGGCCCTGTCGCTCGAGTTCAGCCGCGTGCAGTTCACGCCCGATCTGCTGCCCAACGACATCACCGGGTCCTACGTGTTCCGCGCGCAATCGGGCGAATTCAATTTCCGCAAGGGGCCCATCTTCGCCAATTTCGTCCTCGCCGACGAGATCAACCGCGCTCCCGCCAAGACGCAGTCCGCCCTGCTCGAGGCCATGCAGGAGGCAACCGTTACACAGGAAAGCACGTCCCACGCGCTGCCGCAGCCCTTCGTCGTGTTCGCGACGCAGAATCCAATCGAGCACGAAGGCACGTACCCCTTGCCGCTCGCCCAGCTCGATCGCTTCATGTTCAAGGTGCTCGTGGGCTATCCCTCGCCCGAGGCCGAGGAGCAGGTCCTCACCCGCCACCACGCGACGCCCGAGCGCGACGCCCTCCAGGCGTTCGACGTGCGCAAGGCCGCCACGCGCGAAGAGGTCCTCGCCGCCCGGACCACCATCCGCGAGACCTTCGTGCGGCCCGAGGTCGTGCGCTACGTGCGAGGCCTTATCGGGGCGACGCGCGACGATACCAACCTGCTCGTCGGCGCGAGCCCGCGCGCGGGACTCAACCTCCTCATGGGCGCCAAGAGCCTCGCCCGATTCGACGGCCGCGATTTCGTCACCCCCGACGACATCAAAAGCGCGTTCCTACCCGCCCTGCGCCACCGCGTCGTGCTGAGCCCGTCGTCCGAACTCGAGGGCGTCAGCGTCGACGACGCCCTGCGCCGCATCCTGAACGCCGTCGAGGTCCCCCGGTGAAGGCCTTTCCCGCGATAGGCCTCGTCGCGTATGCGGCGGCGCTCGCGGTCCTGTCCGGCGCGTTGCTGTTCGTGCCGGGACTGCTGCCCTATCTCGTCGCCGCGGCGTTATTGGTCGTCGCGCCGGTCGCATGGGACTTCTTCTGGTTACACCGCATGCGCAAACAGATCACCGCCCGGCTCACCGTCCCGGAAACCTGTGTCCGGGGCGACACTATCCGGGTGGAACTCGACATCGAGAACGCCGGACGCAGCCGTGTGCGGTTTCGCGTGCGCCCCGTGCTGCCCCCGGAGGGCCAACCCAGTTCCTTCGAGGCCGGCGCGGCGCTGGGTCCCGAACAACGCGCGCGGTTCACGATCGACCTCCACACCCCGGTGCGCGGCGAATACCGCTTCGACGACATCTATCTGCGCTTGCAGGCGCCTTTGCGCACGGTGCAGGCGCAGATCCGCGTGCCCGTGCTGCACTTCCTGCGCGTCTACCCCGACGTGCGCCGCGTAAAGGATTACATCGTCAGCCGGCGTACCCACGCCGCGCTCGCGCCGCACATTCAGACTTCGCGCGTACGCGGCCTCGGCAGCGAATTCGAAAGCCTGCGCGATTACGAGGACGGTGACGACATCCGCCGCATCGATTGGCGCGCCACCGCCCGCCACAGCAAGCTCATTACGCGAAATTACGAGATCGAACACTTCCGCGACATCCTCATCGTGGTGGATCGCGGACGCCTCATGGCCGGCCGCGTCGGCGAAGGCACCAAGCTCGACCACGCGCTCGACGCCGCGCTCATGGCCGCCGGAGTCGCGCTCGACGGCGGCGACCGCTGCGGCCTGCTCGTGTTCGACGACGACGTCATCTCGTTCCTGCCGCCGCGCGGGGGCATGGACCAGCTTCAGCGCATCGTGCAGACCGTCTACGACGTGCAGCCCACCCTCGTAGAGAGCCATTTCCGCCGTGCTTTCATTTACCTTCAGACGCGCCTCACCAAGCGCAGCCTCGTGCTCGTTTTGTCCGATGTCTCCGACGTGGACGCCTCCGCCGCCGTGCTCACGGGCCTGCTCGCCCTCGGCCGTCGCCACCTCGTGATCATGGCCGCCCTGCGCACCCCCGAAATAGAAGGCGTCCTCGAAGAACGCCCCACCGAGGCCATCGTCCCCTACCGTAAGGCTGTCGCCTACCGCCTCATCCGCGAGCGCGCCGAAGTCCTGGCCCGCCTCGAAAAAGGCGGCATCCTCGTCCTCGACGTCCCCCCCGACCAACTCACCATCCCCGTCGTCAACAAATACATCGAAGTCCGAGAAGCCAACCGCCTGTAAGAAATGGCCGCAAAAGAACGCAAAGAACACAAAGAAGAGTTCGTAACACTTTAGCCGAATGCCGAAGAGCCTTTGTCCGGGTGGCCCCTTCAAGCCACGTGACGCAGACGCGTGGCTTGTGGGTGGGATCGACGCGAGAGAGCGCCCCCTCACCCCATGCTTTGTGGCACCCCCAAGCCGGCTTCATGGCTTGGGGG
>JAVEWL010000003.1:0-26553 GCA_034004565.1 FCB group bacterium
CGTCGATCCGAACCTGCCCTTGGAGGCCTACCGCGTTGACGAAGATCGCAAAGCCGTTCGCGTGTCCGGCGGTTCGCCGCGCGGCCTCCTCTACGGCATCGGCAAGTTCCTCCGTACCAGCGGCTACGAGGGAACGCTGGAGCTCACGTCCTGGCGCGGCACGTCGCAGCCGCGCGGAACCGTGCGCGGGATGTACTTCGCTTCGCATTTCCACAACTGGTACCACCAGGCCACCGAAGCGGAAATTGCCCGCTACATGGAAGACCTCACCTTGTGGGGCGCCAACGCCGTGAAGGTCATCTACCCGTTCATCAACCTTCAGGACTGGAACGATCCCGAAGCGGAACCGGCGATGAACCTGCTGCGCCAGCACGCGAAGACGGCGCACGCGCTTGGGCTTCAATTCGCCACGGGCCTGAACAACACGATGTTCATCGGCGCGCCGAAAGAGATTCGGGCGACGCGCCTTCCCGATCCGATGGGTCGCCGGGGCAACCATGGCCATCCCATTTGCCCCAGCAACCCGGAAGGCCACGCCTATCTTATGGCGAACGCGAAGGAGTTCTACGAGCGCCTTTCGGACGCCGGCCTCGATCTTGTGGTCTTCTGGCCCTACGACGAAGGCGGCTGTGCCTGCGAACAGTGCAGTCCGTGGGGCAGCAACGCATACCTCAAAATCTCGCGCGACTTCGCGCAACTCGGCCGTAGCTATTTCCCGAATCTGAAGACCGTCCTGAGCACTTGGACGTTCGACACGCCGCCGGAAGGCGAGTGGCAAGGACTAGCCGACGAGCTCGCCAAAGGCAACGACTGGATCGACTACATCCTTGCCGATGCGCACGAGGATTTTCCGCGCTATCCCTTGGAGAACGCCGTGCCCGGCAACCTGCCCTTGCTGAATTTTCCCGAGATCAGCATGTGGGGCAACTGGCCCTGGGGCGGTTACGGCGCGCATCCGATGCCGGTCCGGTTCCAGCGCCTGTGGGACCAGGTCAAAGATAAGGTAAGCGGCGGGTTTCCCTACAGCGAAGGCATCTACGAGGATATAACCAAGGCGATCGTCCTTCAGTTCTACTGGGATCGCGACCGAACCGCACAGGAGACGCTGAAAGAATACATCGCCTACGAATACGGCGCCGGCAACATCGACGACGTACTCGCCATCGTCGAAATCCTCGAAGCCACGGCCAGCACCGCCTTCCGAAAAGAGCCCGTGGATAAGGACGCGGTTCGGCGCGCAAACCAATTGGCTGAAGCCGTCAACAACCGCATGCCCGTCTGGGCAAAGGCCAACTGGCGCTGGGAAATCCTATACCTGCGCACCGTACTCGATCGCGAGCGTTTCGCGGGCGGCGGATTGGAGACCCCGGCCGCGGAAGCCGCCATGCTGCGCCTCATCGACATCTACCACTGCCAGCTCGAAACCGACGATCCCTATCATCACCGGGTTCGTCCGCCGCTGAAGAAGGCCGTCTCGCGCAAAGGCAACACGTGAAGTAGTGGCTGTCGTAACTCCCCTTGGAAAGGGGAGTCTTCGGAGCAGGTCAAGAACTCCCCTTGGAAAGGGGAGTTACGACAACGGCACCCGCGATGAGTCACAACCTGGGAAACAAATCGAACCCCGCCGGATGATGCACCACACTCGCGAGGCATTCCGGCAAGGCGCGGATGTCGCGTAGGTGGACGCCCGGCCAGTCGGTATAGGCGCCGATCGGGTCGAGGTGCAGCGCACCGATGCCCGCTCCGTTTGCGCCGAGCACATCGAGGTGGAAGAAGTCGCCCACATAGACGGCCTGCGCCGGGTCAAGGCCCAGTTCCTTCAACGCGTGGTCGAAGAACCGGCGGTCGGGCTTTTCAAAACCCACCAGGTGGCTGTCGAAAATCGCTTCCATATACGGCGTGATGCCGCAGGCGTCAAGCTGCTGGAAGACGCGACCGTCGGAGTTTGAGATCACGGCCATCCGCACGCCGCTGCGCTTCAACGCCGCCAGGGTCTCTTCCACCCACGGCTTGGTATAGGTCCAGAGGCTGATCTCTTCGTGACGGACCATCAGCGTGTCCACTGCGCGCTCCGCAATCTCTTCCGGCGCTCCTGCCAGCATCAAGATATCCCGATAGAAGCTCCGCATTGAAAACGGCGGAAATGCGGAAACCGCACGATAATGCGAGTCGTATTGGTGCAGCATGCGGAAATGGGCTTCGTAGACGCGTTCGGGATCCAGGACGCTTCCCTCCGAGGCCGCGACGTTCGCTATGAGTTCCTGGTCCGGAAAGAGCAAGGTGCCACCGGCGTCCAGGAGCAGGTAGGGGCATTCCATTGAAGACAACTCCTCTTGTGCTTGCAGAAGTCACGAAGCATACCAGCCTCAGGAAGAGGCGCGCAAATGGAGGAGTCTTCTTGGAATCGCGCTATGGCCTGTCTAATCGCTGCCCCAGGTCCAGCAGCCTGGCGCGGAGTTTTCTGTACGACACGTCCTGGACAGGCTTGCGACGCCGGGACGCGATTGCGGCCGCAACGCCGGCGGATTCGCCGAGAATCATCCATACCGGTTCCATTCGAACGGATGTCATGGCGATGTGGCTCGCCGAACAGCAAACGGGCACCAGCAGATTGTCGCATTCGTCCTGCAGGGGCGTGATGGCCTCGTAAGGAATCTTGTAGATGCCTTGATGGACGTCGTCCAGGTAGAGCTGCGAGAATTCGCCGCCGCTGAGCGCCACCTTGCCGTTGTCCGCAACGGTTGCATACGGCCAGTCGTCGACCCCATAGGATGCCAGGCCGATGGAATGCTCGGGGTCGGTCTTGCCCTCCAGGTCCGCCTGCTTCAACACGTACGCGGAAATCATGCGCCTCGCCTCGCGTACGTACAGTTGATGCGGCCATCCGTTCGTATCGTCATAGAGGCCCCGCTGGAGCGTTACGCTCTTGGCCTGATCCCTCAGCTTCTCCGGAACCGACGGGTCCGTTTGCAGAAAATGCACCAGGTTCCGGAAGTAGTCCTGGTGGAACTTCCAGATCTTTGACCGCGTCGCCCAATCACCGTCGGGGTAATCGGCATTGCAGCCGAACACGGTGGTCGTCAGCAGCGAACGATTCGTGTTGCCCTGTTTCTTCTTGAACAGAACGCCCTCGCTTTCGTCGAACACGCCCAGCGTGGACATCTTGCGGCCGCGCAGGAGGTCCAGGCCTTTCGTGAATCCTCGGCGGAAGAGTTCAAATTGATGCGGATCGTAGTTGTCGGCGGGGAGGATGGGGATGCCCGCCCCCGTCAGGTCGAAATTGAATCGGAAGCAATACCCCATCGTCAGTTTGTCCGCCGCGCCAAGCGGCGCCGGTGCCCGGTCCTGAAGGAGGGGTATCAGGCCGCTTTGCGGGTCGCCGGGAGTGAGGTACGGGTCGATGTCGTAGGTCCAAATATGGGGACGCACGCCCGCCAGCGACTCGCCATATCGATCCTGCGATTCACGGCCGAAGGTATGGGAAACGCCGCTGCGGGCCATCAGATCGCCTTCGTAGGAACAGTCGATGAAGACGTTCGCCGTAACAACGGCCGCATTACGCTCTTTGGCCTCCGGAATCGGACAGCCCGAGTCGTCCGGCGGGGCAAAATCGAGGGTTATGGATTGAATGGAATTTCCGTCGCGCCGCACCTCATTCAACCGATGCTCGAACAACACGGCAATGCCGTGACGGGAGACCAATTCCGCAAAAACCTTCCGATACCGGGCGTCGTCGTAACCCTGATTCAGGATGCCCAGCGTCGAGCCCCCAACCGCCTCCTTGCGCCCCCAGTCAATCACGCTGATCCCGCCGCCGGTCATTCCACCCAGCCACCGGCTCGGCTCCACGATCACCACCCGGCACCCCTCGCGGGCCGCCGCAACCGCCGCCATGACGCCGCTCGCGGTCCCGCCGTACACGCAGACATCCGCCTGCACGGCCGCATCTTCAGCGGCGAATCCAAAAGACGAGAAAGACAGGAGTCCGCACGCGCACCCAAGGCCGACAAATTGCCTCCGGGTCAGTTCAGCATCAGAACGCATTGACCTCTCCTCTTCCGACTAACGCCCGCCCCGGGCGTTTGAAGACCCGAAGAACCCGGACATAGAGTGCTCAAGTTCCTCCCGACAACGCAGGGTATCGCTCACGCGCGGCCAAAGTTGAAGATGAGACAAGACCGTTGTGAATAAGAATGCTGAATTATGCATTCTCTGTTCAATCATTCGTGCCTTGATCGTTTCAGAGTCCAGGGCCATTCAACAAGGATCCTCGAGAAGTGTGTCGATAGGAACTGACGCTGACTTGAAACGCAACTTCACTAACTTTCGAGAAGTCAGGGAACGGTGCTATACTCACACTGTAAGAATTATCGCCCTTTACAGTCGCCGTTCGCGGGAATCGCGCGCTCAAGGAAGCTTAATGGTTCTATTGTTAATTCTGGCGGGCCTGTTTGCCACCTTTTGGGTGCCTCCAGTGCAACGGGCTCTTCGTAGGCGTGACCGCCCCTGGTCCAACCGCATGGCACTCTACCTGATGCTCGTGCCGGGGTCAGCCTTCGCGCTGCTGTCAATCGCTTTCACAGCAATCTTTCCTGACGATTACCTCACTCGTGTTACCTTTTTCGAGGCCCTTATTAAAGGCGGGGTAGCTTACTTTGTGATCTTCTGGATATTCACGGGCATCAACATTGCCATATGGTCCGCCTGTGAGTACCTCCTTCGACGACGTCTTCCTACGGGATCCACGGCGCTGTCCAGCTATCCGAACGTATTGCTGAAACGAAGCATCCTTGTAGTACTCGTAATCACCGCAGCGCTCACCTTGTATTTTGCCACGTACCAGACCCTCTGCGACGCTGTGGAAAGCGGAAACATCGAGCTTGCACACAGGCGACTACACTTCAATCTCCTCGGCGTGGGAGCCAACACGGGCTACATAACAGGCGTATCCTCGATTGGCACCTTGACCGAACCGCTCTTGCCGGTCGCGGCACACAGCGGCAACATCGAGATGGCAAGACTCCTTCTTGAGCATGGGGCAGATCCCAACAAAGAAGGAGAATTCAGCGATTATCACTTTCCACTATATGAAGCGATATCCAAAGGCTACTACCCAATGGTCGAACTCCTCCTCGCCAAGGGAGCAACTGCAAAGCGCGGCATGGCGTTGGCTGCAAGCCTTGGTCAACTGGACATCCTCCCGCTCCTGCTGGATCACGGGGCCGACCCGAGCGCGGGACTGCACGCGGCGGCACGTGAGAACAGGGTCGAAGCGCTACAACTCCTCCTGGACCGTGGGGGCATGCCGGATACCAAGGACAGCGGCGGCAACACCGCTTTGGATGCCGCCGGGGTAAGTCGTTCAGATGAGGCGTTTGCCTTACTTTCCAAGTACACGACGAAATTGCATGACGTGCACGGGTTCATTCAAGCGGGAAGGCAGGATCTCCTGCAACGCGCTCTCAAATCCGGAATGGACCCGAATGGCGCACACCCCAAAGGCCCGCTTCTCCATTTTGCGATTCAGGCTCACAATGCGGCCGCCGTGGAGATATTGCTACAGGCCGGCGCGAAGCCCGATACAGTTGGTTTGTGTCCGCATCATGACGGCAAGAAGCCCTCATTGCATTGCGCCGTCGAGGAAAATGCCCTGGACGCGGCGCGTATTCTGCTACGGTACGGCGCTCGCCCGGATTGCATTGATGCATACGGTCGACAACCATTGCACCTCGCCGCTGCGACCGGGACGAAGGAAATGGTTACGCTGTTGTGCGAGGGCGGCGCAAATCCGAACGCGGAGAAACTAGACACCGAAAACGGGCGATATCGACCTACCGGCAAAACCCCGCTGCTCGTCGCGCTGGAAGAGGATTATCGTAAGGACCGTCTGGGCGTGCTGGAGGCATTGTTGAATGGCGGTGCCAATCCCAATCTTGGAGATCCAGCACCTATTGAGGTAGCAGTACGCAAATTCAACGCCAAAGCCACCGATCTTCTTATCAGGCATGGGGCCGATATGTCAGTTAAGACTTCAACAGATGCGAACTCATTATTGTACCTCGTGGTTAATGCTTCCTTCGTAAATCCAGAGTATAGAAAGAAGCGGGCGCCTTCGATGCTGGCAACGGCAAAGTTACTGATTGCCAATGGCGCAAACCCAGCCGCATTGAACCACTATGGCGAAACCCCATTGGCTTGCGCCGAGCGTGAGGGCAACTGGGAGGTCGCAGACTACCTGCGCCCCTTGACTCCCTCCGAAAACAGCACACATACTGCCGCATCTGCGCCAGACAAGAAGCGCTAATCTCATACTTCCACCGCCGGACTCAGCGCGTCTTACCCTCCGCCGCTTGAACCGTTCTCTTGCCGGTCTTGCGTGTGGGAATAGAGGCTCTCTCAATCGGATGCTCGCTACTACTTCTTAAGAAGATTGCGTATCGCGACAGTGGGTAGACTTGCACGCCTTATGCCATAATAGGCGCGATTTGTCCGCAATTTCGCGCCCGTGAATCACGGGACCGTCCCAGGGGGGATGTGGGCTACACGAACAGGGAGTCTGGTGAACATGCGTCTACGTGTTTTGATGGTTGCTGCGGCGTGTTGTGTTTTTCCTGTGCTCGCTTTCGCGGACTGGCCCGATTGGCGCGGCCCAACGCAGCAAGGCCTAACCGACGCCGCCAACCTCCCTCTCCAGTGGTCCGAAACCGAAAACATCGTCTGGAAAACGCCCATCCACGATTCGGGCTACTCCACCCCGGTGGTCTGGGGCAATCAGGTTTGGCTTACCACCGCCACGAAAGACGGTACGGCGCTCTTCGCGGTCTGCCTCGATCTGGAATCGGGAAAGATCGTTCAGGATATCCCCGTATTCAATATCGAGACCCCGCAGCGCATCCATCCGAACAACTCGTATGCGACTCCTTCCGCCGTTATCGAAGCGGGTCGCGTTTACGTGCACTTCGGATCCGCCGGCACGGCCTGTATTGATACTGCGTCCGGCGAGGTCTTGTGGCGCCGCACGGATTTGAACTGCGATCACATGCAGGGCCCGGCGTCTTCGCCGATCATTTTTGAGAACCTGTTAATCGTCACCGTGGAAGGCACGGATAAGCAGTTCACGGCGGCGTTGGATAAGAAAACCGGGACGACAGTGTGGACCTATAACCGCCCGCGCGATCTGTATGACGGCATCGAGGGCGTATTCGTCAAAGCCTATCAGACCCCGGTAATCCTCGAAGTGGACGGCAAGTCGCAACTGGTCAGCAACGGGGCCGTGATGTGCACCGGGCACGACCCGCGCACAGGCGAGGAAATCTGGCGCATTCGCTACCGCGACGACAGCACCATTTCACGTATCGTCGCCGGGCATGGATTGATGTTCATAAACACGGGCGGCTCCCCCGGCGGAACCCAGCTCTACGCCGTGCGCGAAGGCGGCGTCGGAGATGTGACCGACTCACACGTCGTCTGGAAAATGCTCGAAGACGCGCCGCACGAATCGTCACCCGTGCTCGTGGGGGATTTGCTCTATACAATCAGCGAGCGGGGAACATTGATCTGCACGGAAGCGACGACGGGAACGCAGGTATGGTCGACGCGCTTGAAAGGCGATTACTGGCCCTCGCTCCTGGCCACCAAGGACCGAATCTACCTTTCGAACAAGAAGGGCATGACCAACGTAATCGCAACGGGCCGTGAATACCGCGAGCTGGCTGTCAATACCCTTGAAGGCGAAATGCTCGCCTCGCCTGCCGTGGCGGGCGATTCCCTGTTGCTCCGCACCAAGACCGACCTGTACCGGATTGAGCAAAAGAAGTAAGCGCAGAACTATCGCCGTTCGTCGTTACTGATTGCACGAACCTCGCATTGGGTATGAACGGGATGATTTCGTAAGGATATAGGCGCCCTTACCTGCTTGCAGGGGAATTCAACCAATGGGTATAAGTCATCGCTTCGCGGCCGAGAACGATCTGGATCTCCTGGCCGAATGGAATCATCAGCTCATCCGCGACGAAGGACACAGAAACACCATGGCAGTTGCGCAACTGCGGGACCGCATGGCGGGAGGGCTGGTGAGCGATTACAAGGCGATCCTCTTTGAAAGAGACAACGCTCCGGTTGCCTATGCGCTCTACCGAGAACGCGATGACGAAATCTATCTGCGGCAGTTGTTTGTAGCGCGGGAGTACCGCGGGCTCGGGATCGGGAGACAGGCAGTCGATACGTTGCGTTCCGACGTGTGGCCGAAAGGGAGACGCCTGACCGTGGACGTACTGGTCAGAAACGAGCCGGCGGTCCGTTTCTGGCGTTCGGTCGGCTATTCCGATTATTGCCTCACCTTGGAGATAATGGCCTAGCAAGTTCCTCGCGGAGAGGAGTCATCACGAAGAGATGGTCGAGCATACTTCCATATCCGGGGAAAGACGGGGACTTGTTGCCCGCCTGCTGCGAGAAAGTTATGCCGAACTCTTGGCAAGTAATTCGCTTTGGAAGTCTGAGATCGACAATTGGGAGACGTATGACAGAGACGTTTTCAATTGTCCCGAAACAGTCGGCTTTTCTCTCTTTCTGACGCGGTTAGACGGATGTATCGCCGGGTTTGCGTCGTGGGACCTTCGTCAACGTCCCGAATATGGAGTCATTGGGCACAACTGCATCCTGCCGGAATTCAGGGGGCAAGGATTGGGGAAACTTCAGATTGTCGAAGTCCTTCGTCGCCTTCAAACCCTGGGGATAAGAACGGCGAAGGTATCTACCAACGACCATCCGTTCTTTGTCCCCGCGCAGCGGATGTACACGGCGTGCGGGTTTCGCGAGATGCGGCGCATACCGTGGGCTGGCAATCCAAGTGCCATGATTATCGAGTACGAGATGGCGCTTCATGCGCCATCGACTGCTGACGAGGGTTGACGGCGCAGTCTCGCACACGAGGAGCGTGTCAGATGAGGAAGAAGAAACCATACACCCGGGCTTTGACGTTGGTTCTGCTTTGCGTGCTGGCCACATCCTCCTGCGCTACGCTGGAATCTTCCTCCACGGAAGCGCCGGTCATGAAACAGGCGCGCAAGGAAGCCGCGCACCGGAAACGCCGGATTATCATGAACAACGACGGGAATGATGCCCGTGGAGTACGCGCGGGGGAGGAGAAGACGCCCGAGACATTCCTGTCGCGCCGAAGCACCGCGCTGGTCGGCTCACAAGTGGACGCCATCTTCTACTGCACCGGCGTGTTCAACCTCTACACCCACAAGAGCGAAGAAACCGAGCTGCGCGGCCACGGCGACCGCGAGCAAGTCGACTGGGCCTGGAAATTGACCAAGCAGGGCACCGATTCGCTCACCGTAATGACCGATTTCGGCCATCAACACGGCATGGAAGTGTTCTGGTCCATGCGCATGAACGACACCCACGATTCCGGCGACAACACGCTGCTCTGCCAATGGAAGCGGGACCATCCCGACTACCTCATGGGCACAAAAGCCGACAAGTTCCCCCACGGCGGACGGCGCTGGTCCGCCGTCAACTACGGCATGCCCGAAGTGCGCGACAAGGTGTTCCGCATTCTGCGGGATGTTGCCACCCGCTACCCCATCGACGGCATCGAACTCGACTTTTATCGTCATCCCGTGTTCTTCAAGCCGCAGATGACCGGCGAGCCCGTTACGCAGGAACACTGCGATCTGATGACGGACCTGCTCCGCCGGGTCCGCGCCATGACGGTCGAGGTCGCCGCGAAACGCGGCCGCCCGATGCTGATCGCCGTTCGCATTCCCGATTCTCTGGGTTTCGCAAGAGGCATCGGCCTCGACATCGAACAATGGCTGCGCGACGATCTCGTCGACATCATCGTCGGCACCGGCTACTTCCAGTTCGAGCCCTGGGAGAACTTCGTGGCCCTCGGCAAGAAGTACGACGTGCCCGCCTATGCCTGCTTGAGCGGTTCGAGGCTTGTCTCCGCCAGTGATCCCGAAAAAGGCGGCGAAGATGTGGCGGCTCGTTGGCACGGTGAAGCCGCACTCGCCTGGCGCGCCGGGGTAGACGGCATATACACCTTCAACCGCTTCAACCCTGCCGACCCGCTCTTCCGCACCCTCGGCAGCCCCGGCACGCTGATGAAACTCGACGCGGAACCCCAACCCATCACCGGCAATCCGAAGTCCATGGAACAATGGTTGAAGGGCGGCAGCGCTTTCGTCAAATTCAGTGCCGGAGAAGCGGCCACCAACGAGGCACCAACCCGATAGTCGTTGCTCTGGGCGGTCGTCGCGCGGTGCGCCGAGGAGCCTGCGTTGAAGATGGATGTTACCTCAGAGGCCGGTTCAACGCGCAAATCGGACACCCAACGAGCAAGCGCGATTGGCCACGGCGTTATGCTTCGAGCTTCCGCGCCACGTAGACACCGTAGCTATAGTAGGCGCTGTGCTTTTCATAGAGGGCTATTTCATGTCTCTCTACTTCAACGATAGCCCTGGCCTTTTCGTTCTGGCCGTGCCGCTCGAGGAACTCGTCAAAACGGCTTTGCATGGGCCGGTAGTAATTCTCAAGCCAGCAATGTGCCGGCAAGACAAAGTAAGCCTCGGGGCTGTAGCCATGACGCTCGATTATTCCGATCTTGAAAGAGGCGACATCGATCTCCGGGTATTCCCGATCCCAATGGGTCTGCAGGTCAGGCGGGCGCGTGGCGCTGAGCCAGGTGATTTCGGAAACGATGAGCTTTCCTCCCGGCTTCAGGAACCTCCTCCAGTAAGAGATTCCCGCCTCGAAGCCCATGTTGTATACGGCCCCTTCGGACCAAATCACATCAAACTCTGCGTCCCGAAAAGGCAGCGCATCCATGGAGCAGGCGAGCGTTGTGATTTTGTCCATCACGCCATGGGTGCGAGCCCTCGAACGCAGCTCCTCGAGAAACGGCGGCAGGAAATCCACGGCGGTGATGCTCGCATTCAATTCCTGTGCGATCACAAAAGTGGACGCGCCAGTGCCACAGCCAATATCCGCAATCTTCAGAGGGCGCGACGTGTCGAGCATGGCCAGATCGATCGCTCGTTTTGTCTCGGTGTCTCCACCGGGGCCTTGGCGTGCCCCATTCTTGTGGAGATCGATAAGCAGTTGGAGCTCGTCCACGGCTCTACCCCTGTCCCATCACTAAAGATCGAGTTGTTGAACGGAATCCTCTGCAAGGTGCTTTCGCTTCAAGAGGAATCGGTCAGTATTAATCGACGGATTTCAGAACCAACACCCAGTCATTGCCGTCGCCGGCATTGCCGGGCGGGTCAAACTCCTGAATTGGAGCATTGGGGCCGCTCGCGATATTTTCGATGAAGTCTCTTGGCTCGGCGAATTCAGTTTCGCCCGCCTGCCACCGACCATTTCTCGGATTGAACCAGAAGGCATTCATGGCCTGGGGCAAGAGACGATCCATCTTTACGCGAATGTTGCGGCCGTTTGCGCTGTAGATCATCGCGTAGTCGCCCTTGGCGCCGCGCGTAGCTTGAAGACGGCTGGAGCGAATCCCCTCCCCGACGTCCACCACTCCCGCATCGCCGTCGATTAGCGATTGGTCTGGAATCCGGTCCAGAAACTGCTCATTAGTCACGGACGTTATCAGAGTGAAGAGGTGCTGCATATCCTGGGCACCCGCTTCGTCGAGGCTGGCCTCCCATTTCGTGGCCTGACCTGTCGTGACCGGCTCATCCAGACCGGACACCCCGCTGCCCAAATGATACACATTCATGCTTCCATAGGTGATTCCAAAGCCACCGGCAAAGACCGTCTGGTAGGACTGGTACCGGATTTGCCAGTCCGTATAGACATCTTTGCCTCTGCTGCGGAATTCGTAGCCACCTTCAAAAAGCCATGTCGGCTTGGCGGGAGACAAACCATAATCCAATTCCGTTGCGGCGATCTGATCGGTCGGTTGATCCTGCATCGAATTGAAATCCAGCCAGGGATCGTTGTGGAACCATTCGGACGAATTGGGATGCCATTTTCTCGGGTGGTAACTCATCAAAGTGGTGCTGTAGTCGGCCTCTGAATCCTGCTTGTGTACACCGTTGACGCCGTCGGCTACACCCTCGGCCATTGCCTGAAAGACATCTCGATAGTCCCTGTCTCCATACACGGCGCTGCGGTCGCCGCCCATCATCCAAATGATGTTCTTCTTTTCGCTGAATCGCTCGCCCATCCAGTGGCCATATTCATAGGCGCTGCCGCCGTTGAAAACGATTTCAGGCCCAGGGGCGCCCTTGACGTAGCTTCCGGCCACATAGCAACCCCACGCGGGCAGCAAAACCACGTACATTCCTCTGGCGTTCGCCGTGTCGATGATGTATTCAAGATGATCCCAGTAATCGTACTCAGTGGCGTTCTCGGGATTCTCGCCCGGAGTTGTAACGGGGCGCCCTGGGTCCCATACGCGGTCCTTGAGTTCAAAAGCGAAATCGCCATATGCATTCGGAATGATCTTTGCCCCTTCGTAAGAGGGAAAGGTAACCATCGCAACGGTGTTGAACTTCTGGTCTTTCCTGTGCCGCATATAGTCCTCGACCTCGGGGCGCGTCAACCGCCACGCAATCGCCCAGGCCGTATCGGCGACAGGAAAGAACCCTGAGCCATCCCTGTGAACCAGGAAACGCCCGTTCTCACTTGCGCGCAAATCAAATGCGCTGTCGGCGTGGAGTAGAGTTCCTGTGGTAAGGAAGATGGTGGCCACTACTATGCTCGAAACCAGGCGACGCTTCTGCTCCAAGATCTTTTCCCTCGTATGTTGTCTCTACGGCAACCGGAGTGCTGCATGCTTTGTGGGTACAATTGGTTGCCCCCACGCCCATTTTCGCCCTTCGCGCCCAAGGCATTCAAGGCATGAGCAGGCCATCAATCCGCTCGAGACCGTTTTCACTACGGGGATAATTCAGGGACAGACTACAATTAGACGAGTTTCGCGACGCTCGAATCTCACTTAATTCGTAGCCTGTCCCTGAATTGATTGTGATGTCCTGTGCCTGCATCGGAGCGCTCTTCGCTTCCTTCGAGTTTACTCCGCAGGTTTGGCCTTCAGCGTAACGTCCTCGGCCGGTTTTTCGGGTGTCACTTCGACGATTTGGCTGGTGCCTTCGGGGGCTTCCGTTGGTTTCAGCCAGAAAGGAGCCACCTGCACGTAGTGTTTCCCCGGCGCAACGTATTTGAGAATAAAGCGGCCCTCGTTGTCGGTACGAGTTGTGGGGTTATAGTAGCGGTTATCATCCAACTCAACCGTACTCGCACGCACCTCGCGGTTGGCTGCCGGCTTGCCCTGTTCGTCAACGGCTTGTCCGCGCACCTCGCAAGGCCGGCGCAATTGCAGCTTAACACCTTCCAACACATCGCCCGGCTGCGTCGTAATGGGTTCCATGACGCCATTGGCCCAAGTTCGCCACTCGTCGTAATCGCCGTCGTGCGCAATCAGGTTGTACTCGCGGATCTTGCTGGCGGGCAGGAGCATGTCGAAATTGCCCGCGTCATCGCTCTCGACACTGAACCGCGTGTCGCCGGTCAGCGAATTGCCGGTCCCCGTCAGCGCGGGGGCCACGGTCGCTTTCGCTACCGGCTTGCCGTCGGGATCGATCACCGTACCGCGAATACGCGCACCTCGTTCGACAACGACGGTTACCGGCTCCATATCGGGTGTGATTTTGAACGCGAGCGAATCGAAGTTCCGCTGCCATTTGTTTTCACCAACTCTAAAGCGCTCGAATTCCCTTGTGGCTTCCTCCGACCACCAGCGGACCACATCAGCATCTTCCCCATCCAGATGAAATTTGAATGTCTCGCCGGGAATGCCGGCGATAGCCACCATGCCGTTCGCGTCGGAGACGCCCTTGATGTCTTTCCATTGCCAGTTTCCAAATTCCACACCCGCCACAGGTTGCTTGGTCACCGAATCCACAACCTTCGCACGAAACACCGGCGCCGGGGACAAATAGACGTGGAGCTGTCTGGCTTCCTTGTTGGCAATCTCGATAACGCCACCGCTGACCATTTCCCTTTTGTCAGCGGCCAGAGCCGTGAGGGTATACGTGCCGTGTTGTAAATAGAGACGATAGGTTCCGTCGGCCTTCGTATGCGTTTCCGTCGCAGTTTCCGTAATCAGGACACCTTCCGCCTCCCGCGGCCCCGCGTCGGCTCGCACCAGGGCATTGGCAACGGGTTTGTGCGAACTGTCGACAACCCTACCCTCGAGATACGTCTTGTCATTCATGACGACCGGTTGGCTCATTTTGCCCAGCGGTTGGCGGAACATGTAGACGGGCGAATAGGCGTCCTTCGAGAAGCGAACCTCAATTGCAGTCTGATCCTGCTGAAGATTCGCCAAGGTAAACCGCCCCTCGCTATCCGTTTTGGTCTCCTTGCCGGGACACCACGTCCAGGCATCCACGATAACGCCGGCCAGCGGTTTGCCCGCCTCGTCCACGACTTGGCCTTGCAGTTGGTTCTTTGGGGTGGCCGGCGTGGTCGGCACCGCAAACTTATCTTCCGTTGTAGGCGGACACAAAGTCGGTGTGCTCTTTGGCGCAACAGGTTCCTTTGCCACGCCGCCCTCGCCCAGGAATGATGTGCCTTTTCGTTCCATGCGGACAGTCATTTCGGTGGTTTCGCCGGGCTTTAGCTCGATGCGCGCATCACGTCTGCCGCCGGATTCCTGCGAGATGGGTAATTGGAAGGCGTCGTGCTGGACGGCGAACTCGGGTGCAAACGCCGGCAGATCTTTCACGACGGCTTTTCCCGTCTCGTCAGTGATCGCGGAATAGGTGTATAAGAACGCTTCTATTCGAGCTTTGGTCACGTTCTTCGAATTCGTTTGCAGGCTCTCTTCGCTGGTGAATGGACCAGGCGCTGCAAGGGTAGAGTAAGACCCAAACCAGTAAAAGTTGGGCCAGAAGGCCACCTTGGCGCCGGCCAGTGGCCGGCCATCGGGGTCTTCCACGACAATCACCGCCGTTGCCGTCGCCTGCATGGGCATGGCGATCCCGGAGACAAGACCGCCGGACGTGGTTACTGGGAAAGGCTGTCCCAGCATGCTTGAGGTCGCCTTGTCGGAGTATTTCACCACGGCGCCATCACAAAACGCCGCAATTTCGGCGTGCCCCATGGGTAGCGACTCAAAGACAAAACTCCCGTCTTCCTGAATCGGCGCCTGGGCCATCCATTGAACCTCGATCCCAGTTCGAGACTTAAGGGCAAAAACTTCATTCGGTATCACTCGGACGTCGGCAATGCCATTCCTTATGGGCCTCGGCACGCTATCGTCCACTTTGCCTTCCAACCGGCAACCCGGTTCCAGCGCCACGGAAAGCTCGACAGTCTTGCCTTTTTGAGCGACGATTTTTTCGTTACGACTAAACAGCAAGCCCTGCGGAGAGCGGTGCATGAGCCAGAAAAAATGGTCTCCTTCACTCACACCGCTGTTTTCCAGTTCCTTATTTCGTCCTTCAGCAGGTACCCATCCACTTTCGCCATGAAAGGTAATCGGATCCTCCATCAAGGCATATATTGGCCACGCGCGATTCTCTTTGGCGCCCACGTACCCCGAAACGCGCACCGTTGCGGCTTGTTTGAGCACGATGGGAGGCGAAGATCCATCTACCTCAACCAAACCTCTTTGGGCCACATAGCCCGGTCGCGATACCGACACCATCACGGTGCCCGTCTCGACGTGTTCTTCGATGTATCGCGGATACTGGATTTGCGCGTTCCCTTGCGCATCGGTCTTGGCCGCGTTGGGTTTGCCATACACATCCTCGCGCCACCCATAACCGCCGCCCTTGATTTTAGCTCTCAACCCGTCGGGCATCACCGACGCATCGGTCACAGGCGCCGCCGCTTCGTCCACCACCTTTACGTTCAGCGAAAGCATATCGGCCGCGCCGGATTCCGCCTGCGTGTACTGCCAAGTGCCAAAGATTGCTGCAAACGCCAGGACCGTGGCGGCGCTGAGCCACGTCAGACCCGCTACCGGGCGCAGGCCGGTATTGAGAATTCGCCGGATCCGCCTCGCCAAATGCAGCTTCGTCTCCACCACGCCAACCTGCGCGGGGGCAAATCGCGCCGCCACCGAAACGCGTTCGGCCACACGGACCAAACTTTCCGCATAACCGTCCCGGTTGAGACCCAGGGTAATCAAGGTCATGTCGTCGCAGGCTTGCTCGCGCTCGATCCGCATTCTTCGGTTTGCATACCAAGCCAAGGGGTGAAAGAAGTAAACGATCCCCAACGCAAGCTGAATCCAGTTGACCCAGTAATCCCCGCGTTTTACGTGCGCCAGTTCGTGCACGATGACCGCGTACAACTGTTCGTCGTCCAACTCATCCACAACCGTGCGCGGCAGCAGGATTCGCGGGCGGAACAGACCGTAAACGGCAGGGGATAGATCGCTTTCCGTAATCAATGCGGCGACCCGCCGCCGGATTCGCATTTGCGCGCGGGCACGATCCACCAATTGCAGTAGCGCATCCGGCACCGGCTCGGCCCTACGAATGACACGGTGAAAACGCGCAATGCGCACCAACAACAAAGCAATCAGCAGGGCCGTCGCAAGTGCCCAAAGGATAACCACCGCCGTGCTTAACGTAATCGAGAACGCCGGACCCGCCGGGTCAATGACAGCCGGCGCGGCGGGCGGCGCTTGATCAGCTCCACCCAGCGGCTGACGCATGAAGTTGGAAACGGCCGGCTGAACACCTTCCCCCTGCACAAACACCGGCGCATGCCGCTGCATTACCGGCGTGCCCCAATGACCAATGCTGGTGGGCAAGTCCAGGGTGGGGGGCAGCATCAAACGCAGCAGCACCACACACCACAGTCCATAGCGCAATTGCGCCGAGGACTTCCGCAGTACCGTGCGCGAAGCCACGGCCGCCAAAACGATTAGCAGGGACGACTGCCAAAGCATCGGCCAAGCCAAGTCCAACAGCCAGGAGGTCGAATGCCGATTGAGGGAGTTCAGCCACTGGTGCATCATTTATTCCTCTCCTCGTCCAAAATGCCTCGCAACTTTTCCAAGTCTTCCTGCGAGAGCTTGTCTTCCTCGATAAGCTGCGTCACCAACGGTCCCACCGCTCCGTCAAACACCTTTTCCACAAAGGCCCACAGCGCCTGCGCCGACACGCTGCGCCGAGTCTTGGTCGGTTTGTAGACGTACAAGTTGCCCGCCTTTTCCGCCTTGAGGTAGCCCTTTACGCACAGCCGGTCCATCAGCGTACGGACCGTGTTGTAGGCCCAGCCTTCCTGCCCCTGAAGCCGTTCGTATACGTCACGAACGTTGGCCTTCTTCAGGGTCCACACCGCCTTCATCACCTTCCATTCCGCACCCGACAGGTCCGGATGGCTCGGTTCCTTTGCGTCCATCAAAGTCAGCCTCCGCTCTTGCTACGTCTGTAGCATATGGTGCTACAGGCGTAGCAATTTGTCAAGTGGAAAAAAGGACGTGCGGCGTCGCTGCAAACACTTGGGATAATTCAGGGACAGACTACGAATTAGACGGCCTTCGCTGCGCCCGAATCTCAAACAATTCGCAGTCTGTCCCTGAATAACTTACATCCTGTCGCGTGTCGGGTTTGCTGCCTTTGCGCCCATGACGTACTATGCCCACAAGGACTCTCAAGCTTACAAGGAGCAAGTGTATGCGGCAAGGATTGTGGCGGTTGATCGTAGTGGGGCTTTTGCTGAGCGCGGGCGCGACGGCTGCCGGAGACGATATCTTGAAGGAGGCCGGGCCTCACCCTTGGACGCATCTTGACTTTCAAAGCGACCCGACGCATTTCCAGTTCGCCATCATGGCCGACCGGAACGGCAGCAATCTTCCGGGCATCTTTGAAAGGGCTGTGGACCAGGTCAACTTGCTCTGTCCCGAGTTTGTGATGTGCGTGGGCGATCTGGTTCCCGGTGGATCTTCGGACGCCGCCGACCTGACCGCGCAGTGGGAGGAATTTGACGGCTGGGCGCGGAAAATTGAAGCGCCGTTCTTCTATGTGCCGGGCAATCACGACATGCTGAACGGTTCCTATGGAGAGACGGTATGGAAAGAGCGTCTGGGTCACCCGTATTACCACTTTACCTATGAAAACGTGCTGTTCCTGTGCCTGAACACCGAGGAAGCGGGCGAAGGACTAATCAGCGATGCACAGGCGGACTATGCGCGCAAGGCCTTGGAAGAGCATTCCGGCGTTCGGTGGACGGTGCTGTTCATGCACCGGCCGCTGTGGGTGAGCAAGGCGAACAACGGCTGGGAAAAGGTGGAGGCGGCCCTGGGCGACCGACCCTACACGGTCTTTGCCGGCCACTGGCACCATTACCTGATGAGCGAGCGCAACGGCCACGAGTACGTGGTGCTGAGCGGCACGGGCGGAAGCACAAACGGAAAAAGCACCATCACCGGCGAACTGGACCATGTGCTGTGGGTCACCATGACGGAATCCGGCCCGCGCATCGCCAATTTGCAGCTCGACGGCATCAAGGACAAGGCCCTGGTCACTCCGGAAAAGCTGGCGCTGGCGAGGCCCATCCTGGAGGAGAAAGTGGTGCATAGCGATGTGGCGCCGCTGCCTGCCAAAAAAGTGACCGAAGCGAACGTCACCCTCACGCTGAAAAATCCGTCCGATTTGCCCATGAACGCCCTGGGTACGGTGTATGCCAACGGGCAATTGCAGGCGGAACCCGCCCGCATTGAACGCACCGTGCCGCCGCACGGCGAGATCAAGGTGCCGGTAATCCTTCACGCCGCGCACGCACTGCCACCGCGCGAACTCCAGCCGGTGCGGACGCAGTGGACCCTGGCCTATGACCTTCCGCAGAGCGGCCGCTACGAAATCCCGATGACGCACCGCATTGTCCTCGATGCGCCGCAGGTCTGCGAACGCGCGGGGAAGAAGGCCGGTGCGGACACCTGGAACGCCTGCATCGAGCCCGGACAGTTGTCCCCCACCACGGAGGATTGGAAGGGATCCGGCGACAGCTCGTTCCGCTTTCAGGCGACCCAGGACAAATCGAATCTATACCTGAAAGTGCATGTCACCGACGATGTGCGGATGGCCCAATCCGACCGGCCTACCGGCGACGTTGACAACCTGGAGATTTGCCTGGACGCCCGTCCCGAGGGGGAAAGAACCTACGGCAAGAGCAGAGGAAAACAGCCCTACCTGGTCCTGGACCTGTTTCTCTCGGACAAGGACAAGGCCGGACTGGTTCACGACAACAGGGACGATGTTTTCGCGCCATTCACAAAGGAGAATGACCCAAAATCTCCTGCCACCTACTCCGCCCAAGTCACTCCAGACGGCTACTCGGTGGATATCGCCATCAGCAACGACGTGCTGGACGCCATGGCGGGGCAATCCTGGAAATCAATGCGCCTCAACGTGGCCGTCACCGATTCAGACGGCCCCTCGGACCGCCCGGCGGTCCTCTGGTGGCGCCCGGAATGGAACTCTCCCGCCAGCGCCCCCGACACGGGCGTCTTCACCCGCAAACCCTGAGCGCCTTTGACACTGCGTACAAACGCGTGCCAATCTAACCACCGAAAGCACGCACAAAGAAAGTTAATTAACGGTTACTGTCCTTATTAATTCGGCGCGCCCTGCCAATCTGCTTCAATTTCCGTTGAACGAACTGCGCGCGCGGTAGCGTTTCAGGGCTTCCAGTACGACACCCATGCCTGTCTTGTTGCGGAACTTGAAGCAGTCTGCGAGGGTCTTTGCAGGGCGGTAGACGCGGACCGTCACGCCGTGGACTTCGTGCGCCTCGATACCCGCAACAAGACTGTCTCCCGAAGAACGGTAGACGGTCAGCGGTGGAGGGTCCAGCCGCGGCGTTTCAGCTCCCTTCTCCAACGCCATGGCGACCGCTCGCGGGATCTTCGGATTCTTTGCCGCGGTTTTATCAGATCTTTACCCGGTCTTTACGCGAGTTTGGCAAAGTGTCATTCGGAAGACGGCCTCAGGCGCGCTGTCTTTGAAGAAGGCTCCCCCTAGCCCTCTATAGACTCCAAACAAAACAAACTCAACCCGAGATCCAGCAGGAGAAATCGAATGAAATCGAGTTCAAGAGATAAAGCGGAAGGCAAAGCGCATCAGGCGAAGGGCAAGATCAAGAAGGCGGTCGGCGATATCACCGGGAACCGCAGCTTGGAAGCCGAAGGCGAAGGCGAAAACCTGGGCGGAAAAACTCAGGAAAAGGTCGGCCAGGTCAAGCAGGTGCTGGGCAAGTAGCAGGCCACTGTTGCCGGACCCGGTGCGGGATGGGCGGCCGGCCCATCCTGCCTGAAGCCGCGGCAGGGACATCGAACGCCCGCAGAGGCGACAGGAGATATCATGAAGGGTTTTGTGCAGGACATCGAAGGGCTCGCCATCAAGAACGACGATTTTCGGCAGGTGGTTTACACGGCAAAAAACTGCCAGCTCGTCCTCATGGCGCTGAAACCCCAGGAAGAGATCGGCGCGGAAGTTCACCAGCTTGACCAGTTTTTCCGCGTGGAAGAAGGTTCGGGCGAGGCGGTTCTCGACGGTGTCAGCTCAGCCATCCAAGCCGGCTTCGCGGTCCTCGTTCCGGCGGGGACGAATCACAACATCGTGAATACCGGCAGCGTTCCGATGAAGCTCTACACGCTTTATTCGCCCCCGAATCATCGGGACGGCGTCGTCCATCGCACCCGTGCGGACGCGGAGGCCGACGACGAACACTTCGACGGGAAGACGACGGAGCAGAAGCCGGAAGCCGTTGAAGCAAACAAGGGTTCGTGATATCGGGACGTAGGCAGGAAGATCCTTGGACCGGATCAGGATTGAATCCGCATGCTTATGGTGTGAGCCGTTCAGGTTTGCATCCCGCAAAAAGACGCGGATGCAAACCTGAACCGGCGTAGTGTTCTTACTTCTTGTGAGTGGTGAGTGCGCGGCAGGCCAGGGCCTCCGCTGTCTCCGTCTCAAGGTGAGGGAGTGATCCGCATGCCAACTGAACCTTCCGTCGACGTTTGCGCCACGCCCCGGCAAACTCGATTCTCGTTGGCGGCGAACTATGATCCGGACCTGGTTCCGGCGCTCGCCGCGTACCCGGTGGACGAAGTGTACGGCAAATTTCCCTCGGACGGCGTCAGCGGAGGCCGTCCCCGCTATCTGGCGACACCGCTCTCGAAAGCGGATCTGCAGAATTACATCGGCCTGCTCGACCGTCACAACATTGCCTTCAACTACCTCCTGAATGGTTCCTGTTTCGGCAACCGTGAATGGACACGCCCCTGGCAGAAACGGGTGACGGCCTTGCTCTCCAAGGTGGGCGAGTTGGGCGTGCGCCGGGTCACCGTATCCACGCCTTTTCTGCTGGAACTGGTCAAACGGCGTTTTCCCGAGTTCAAGGTGAGAGTGGGGATTTATGCCCAGGTGGACACGCCGCGGCGCGCCCGTTTCTGGGAAGATCTGGGGGCGGATGCCATCACGCTGGAGAGCTTCTCGATCAACCGGAACTTTCGCCGCCTGGAGGCTATCCGCCGGTCTGTCCGCTGCGACTTGCAACTGATCGCCAATCATGTCTGCCTCCCGAACTGTCCGCTGCAAAGCTATCATCAGAACGGGTTCGCGCATGCGTCCGACGACAGCAACACGCTCTTCATCGACTACTGCTTCCTGCGCTGTTCGCGAATGCGATTGACGGATCCGTCGCAGTTCATCAAGTCGCCCTGGATCCGGCCCGAAGACCTCGCCGCGTATGAAGCGATGGGATACACGACCTTCAAGCTGCTGGAACGGGGGATTCCGTCCGCGGAACTGCTACGGCGCGTCAAAGCCTACAGCGAGCGGCGATTCGATGGGAATCTGGCGGAACTGCTGCTGCCGTATGGCTTCAAGAAACCCATCCGAAAGGAGTCATTCTGGACTTTGCGTCACTTCTGGAAGCCGCGGCTGGCGAATCCGCTACGCTTGAAACCGTTGTCGGATCTGGCGCGCCTGCAAGGCTGGCTTTCGCCGCTGGCGGAGTGTCCGATCGGGGTGGATACTCGGCAGATCCCGGAGGATTTCCTGGACGGCTTTCGCGACCGCGATTGCGCCTCGACGGACTGTCAGGCGTGCGGCTATTGCGATCGGATTGCCGCGCAGGCGGTTTCGATCTCACCCGAGTACCGCGCCGACGTGTTGGGGAAGTACGCGGAAATGGACGAGTCAATGGCAACGGGAGGGCTGTGGGGTGTTTGACTCGCACTGAGCGAGAGCCTTGGACAAACAGAATAAATGGGGAACAGCAGACATATATTGCTGAGACAACAAGTCCTAGCAGACGAAATCGGCCTTCGAACTGTTATAATTAGTTGCTAGCCCCATTCATTCCGGAGTTACTCCCATGGCCGAATGCATCGTATCGCTAGATATTTCTGCTTCACTGTCTATTACTCACCCCGAACTCTCAAAGCGATTCGGACTGACCCCGTCCGCGCTTACGGGTAGGAAATCGAATACAGGCAAGTACTATCGCTATGAACCGACGGCCAGTGAAGGCATGGCCCTTGAGGACAGAATCGCGTTCGTTGCGTCTGGGATTCGCCCCGAGCATCCTCCCGTCCTACTGGACGAATCGATAATCGACGTGACCTTGGTAATCGGCGTTTTCCAACGCGGGTTGGCCTGCACCACCCACTTTCCTGTGAGTTGTCTCGATTCGCTCACACGAAGCATTCCCGAATTGGCCGTTGATGTCACGTTCTACATGGTCAGTGGCTAGGACCCTCGCCCCCGCCAGTCTGAATAGTTGCCGTCCTTGAAGGCCAGAAGACAGGGACAGCCGCAGGCTAGAGCATTAAGGGGCCGCCCTTTGAAATGGCTGCTGAGTTGGACATTGCCGTAGGCCAAGTTTCTTTGCCGGATTCTCGCCCCACCCAAGATGGGAAGAATAGAAGTTGGGCTCAGACAAGGGCGCGCGGTCGAAGCCAAGGATAAGGTTGAGTTACTCCCATGATAGAATTTGTCGTATCGTTGGATATTGTAGCTTCGATTTCCATTACCGATTCTGAACTCGCAAAACGATTTGGACTGGCGCCGTCTGCACTTAATCACAAGAAGATGAAGAGAGGCAAATGTTGGCGATATGAACCGACCGCCAATGAGGGCATGACCCTTGTGGATAAGATCGGTCTCGTTGCTGCCGGGATTTGCCCAGAACATCCTCCAATCTTGCTGGACGAGACGATCATCGCCGTGATCCTGATGATCAGTGTTTTCCAGGACGGGGCGGCCTGTACAACCTACTTTCCCGTGCGTTGCCTCGATTCGCTCAGGCAGAGTATTCCGGAACTTGCCGTTGATGTCACATGCCATGTGGTGAGCGAAGCGAACCCCCATCCCAGTTGGCGCCAATAGTTGCCGTCCCCGAAGCAGACATATTGGGGGGACTGGTTGAAACGAGGGGTGAGTAGGGAGTTGAAGCTATGAAGAGATTCACCGTTTCACTGGACATTGTTGCATCGAAGGGAGTCACCGGTTCCGAATTGGCAAGATCGTTCGGGCTTGCGGCATCCGCATTTACCTGCAGGCGGACGGAAGAGAAGAATTATTGGCGGTATGAACCGACTGCCGATGAAGGCATGACCCTGGTGGATAGGATAACTCTAATCGCATCGGCTCTTCATCCGGAGGATCCTCCCATTCGATTCGGCACATCGATTATCGACGTTGGCTTGATTGTGGGTGTTTTCTACGACACAGCCAACTGTTCAATATGCTTTCCTGCGCGATTGCTGGATTCCCTCATACTGAAAATCCCTGAAGTGGACGTTGAAATCGTGTGCTATCCGGTATGCGAGCAGGATGAATAGGTACAGTAACCATTTATTGCAGGATATCCTTGGCGCTCACCTCGGCGGCTCGTTGAGGAGGTGGAATTGATACGCCATCTCAAGGCTCTCGCCCGGCTTCAGCTCTTGCTGTTGCGAGAACAATTCAAGGTTGACCTGCTGGAATTGGGGGAGCCACATCAGTTGGGGGAGCTTCACGTCGGCTGGGCGATACGTGAGGCACATACCGACCTTGGCTTCGGCATTGAAATAGGCGAAGCCGCCACCCTTGGCGGCCACCAGCACCGGCAGATCCGGGCCTTTGTTCTCCTTCCAATCGCGGTTGATGCGCTGCCACGAGGTGTCTTTGATGTAGACACTCAGGACATCCGGATTCTTCGAGCCCGCGAAGGCCTCGAACTCGGGCCGTACCCGCACCTGGTACACCTTCGAGTCCGGGCCGTGATGCGTGAGCTTGGACTCAAACCGGACGCTTTCAGGCTGCGCTGCGTCCAGAGAAACCCATCGTTCCACGGTGGATCCGTCCTCAAGCGTTCGCGTCAGGTGAATCCTGTTGTCCTTGCTCTCGACCTGGAAAGTCGTGTACGCGTTTGAGGTGAAACCCACCTGCGCCGGCTCGTCTATCGCGCCCTGCAAGATGTTTTCGTGCATGATTGCCGGCAGCATTTGTCTACCGGACGGCTTGTGGAACATCTCGACGAGCTTCCCGTTTGCTTCGGGCAGCACCGTCAGCCGCCACACGTCGTTCTCGATGCGGGCCACGGGCATGGCTTCCATCGTCTGCGGACGCTCGAAATACGCCGTTGCGGGCAGCATCTCGGACACCATGGACATGTTGTATTTCTTGCACAAACCGATGTACGTGGAAACGAGGTCTTTGAACTCGTCCGGCAGGTCCCGGGTGCAGACACCGCCCTCGACTTTCCACGGGCGCCCGTTCGTCAGGATCAAGGTCCGGTACGCCGGAATCGAGGCCTTTTCGACCCGAGCCCGCACCGCGTCGGTCTGGGCCGCCGCCAACGCCTTCTCGAAAAGGGCCAGGGCCTTCTGCCCGATGGCCAGGTCCAATCCGAGTTCAATCGGCGCGGCCCCGCAATTCGGGTGAACGCCCTTCGCCTCGGCATTGTCGTGGATGAGCCGGAGGTACTCCAGAATGAACGGAGCCGCTTCACAATAGTGCAGCGTGCAGAATTCCTCCGTCAGCGCCCAACTGTCCTCGCCGGGACTCCACAGGCAGCGCGACATGACGAAATTGCGCAGGTCGCACATTTCGCCGGAGTTGCCGTTGCCGTTCGCCTGCATGAACACGCCCTTGGCGTGATTTTCCGCGAAAAACTTCACATTCGGCCCGATTGCGCGCAGGTTCGGGTACGGCAGATCGTAGTAGTTGAAGTCGGTGTTGTAGTTCCAGACCCAGATGTTGTCGGTGACCGCCTTCCAGGCTTCCAGATCCGCGCAGAACTGGTGATTGAGCACGCAGTCCGGATCGTTGACGGGGTGAAGTTCACAGCACTCCATGCTGCACAACTGAATCTGCACGTTCTTGCGTGGGCCAAAAGTCTTCGGTGGCTTGCGCGTGTACGAATAGGCCAGCGTGCCCACCTTGACGTTGGGATACTTCTTCTCGACTTCTTCGGCGACGGCATTCACCAGCATGAGGTTTGCCGCGCCCGGCGTGCCTTCGGGCCCGTTGATGCTCTCGCACTCGGGGCAGCGGCAATAGGCGCCGTTGTCGTTCTGGCTGACGGCGATGTTCTGCATATCCGGGTTTGCTGCAATGGCGTCGAGCACGTGCTGCGTGATAATGCGGATGACCTCGGGATTGCTCACGCAGGGTTCCGTGTCCACCGCCGAGCCACCGCATTTTCGTTCACCGTCCACCATGGCGAAATACTCGGGGTGGGTCTTGCCGTACTTCTCCGGCGTGATCCAGCTTGCGTAACTGTGGCCGATCAGGCTCTGCCGCGTCGCGCCGCCAAGCTTTTCATCTCGTGCCACGGTATTGTTTCGCAGCCGCACCGAGAAGTCCGGGCGATCCGCGTTTTCCTTGTAATAGCTCCAGCGGAACGAGAACTGCGGCGTGTACGTGAAGTCTGTCGTGGGAAGGGAAAGCCCCTTCGCGCCTTCAGGAAAGTACGTGTGGTCGAACGTCAGGAACCGCACCCCGCAGTAACGCTCGAAGAACTCGTATACGCCGTACAAGGTTCCCCGCGGCCGTCCGCCCGCAATGACGATTGATTCCCTGCCGATTCGAATGCGCAGGGCCTCCTCGCCCATGCCAGCGGCATCAAACCCCATGTCACCCGCCGCCGCGGCCGCCCCCGGGCCGATGTGGATGTGGCGCGAAGTGCCGTGGCCGGGTTGTTCGATCGGCAGCGTTGCTCCCGTAAGCTGAGCGAAGAGCGTCTGGAATTCCTGCGCGGCATACTGTTCACTGGGAATCGCGTCGCCGGCCACAACGATGGACCACTGACTCAACGAATCCAGCGGAATCGCTGCCTCGTCCGCCACCGCAACCCCACATAGAAGCACCCACGCGCCAACAACGAACTTCATCGCCTTCATATTCACCCCTGTGTTGCTTCGGTCCTGCCCATCTTCAAGCACGCAACATGCGCAAAGGCCAACTCCAGGGATAAGGCTCGCCTCCATCCCCGACCTCTTGCCCACGCGGCACAACAACATTTCCCACGTATGGTGCCATGCAACAGACAATATACTCAAAAAACCCGCACTTCCGTGGC
>JAVEWL010000405.1:0-5473 GCA_034004565.1 FCB group bacterium
CGGACCGGACTTCACCGCGCAATACCTGCACCACGCCTCGGCGGCGATGCTTGAGGCCAACAGCCCCGGCACCGAAACGCCCGAGGCCCGCGCGCAGGTCGAGCGGGACTTCAAGCAAAACACCTACGACGCCGCCTCGGACACCCTCACCTTCTCCGCCGCGCAGGCGCAGGCCTTCACTCGCATGGTCGAGTTCTACACGGCCTATTTCGGTACCGACCAGCCCGAGCGCGAACTGCAGCGCCCGATCATCACGAACGAACGCGATCTCCGCCAGTTGACCGCCTATTTCTCCTGGGCAGCCTGGGTATGCACCGCCGCGCGCCCCGGCGTCAATTACTCCTACACCAACAACTGGCCCCCCGAACCGCTGGCGGGCAACCGTCCGACTTCCGAAGCCTTCATCTGGAGCGTGCTGAGCCTCATCGCCCTGCTCGGCGGCACGGGAATGGTCCTGTTCGCGGTCGGACGCTACGACCTGCTTGGCTGGCACCGCGCCGACGAGGAGGACGACGCGGCCACCCTGCGCTTCCGTCCGCCCGAGGAGGTGCGTCTCGCCCCGGCCCAACGCGCCACGGCGTGGTATTTCCTCGTGGTGTCCGGGCTCTTCCTCATGCAGGGCCTGCTCGGCGGCGCCAATGCGCACTACCACGTCGAGCCCGGCGGCTTCTACGGCTTCGACCTATCGCAATGGCTTCCCTACAACCTCTCGCGGATGTGGCACCTGCAACTGGCGCTCTTCTTCGTGGCCGCGAGCTTCCTGGCGATGGGCATCTTCATCACACCCATGATCGCCCGGCGCGAGCCGCCCCACCAGGACAAGCTCGCCATCGGCCTCTTCGCGGCGGTCGTGCTGGTGGTCGTCGGCAGTCTCGCCGGCGAAGCCCTCAGTCTCAAGAACGTTATCACGCGCGAAGGCCCCTGGTTCTGGGTCGGCTCGCAGGGCTGGGAGTACCTCGATCTCGGCCGCCTCTGGCAGATCCTGCTCGTGATAGGGATGTTTCTCTGGGTCGTGATCATCTTCCGCGGACTGCGCGCCCGGCTCGCCGGCGAACACCCCGGCAACCTGCCCTACCTCTTCCTCTACAGCGCTTTGTCCATTCCGCTGTTCTACGCGGCAGGGCTCGCCTTCGGGAAGAACGCCAACTTCGCCGTCATGGACTTCTGGCGCTTCTGGGTAGTCCACCTGTGGGTCGAGGACTTCCTCGAACTCTTCACGACCATCATGGTCGCGTACATCTTCGTGCTGCTCGGCGTCGTGCGCACCACCACGGCCACCCGCGTCGTCTATCTCGACATCATCCTCTACTCCATCGGCGGCGTCATCGGCACCATGCACCACCTCTACTTCAGCGGCGCGCCTGCGGTCCACATGGCCTTCGGCGCGTTCTTCTCGGCCATGGAAGTCATCCCGCTGGTCCTGCTGAGCTTCGAGGCGTGGCGTTTCATGAGCCTCGGCGGCAACAAGGCCGGCACCTCGGCCCTGGGCGTGTCCTCGGCGGAGTTCCCGCACAAGTGGGCCGTGATGTTCCTCATCGCCGTCGGCTTCTGGAACTTCCTCGGCGCTGGCGTGTTCGGCTTCCTCATCAACCTGCCCATCGTCAGCTACTACGAGATCGGCACCCAGTTCACCGCCAACCACGGCCACGGCGCCATGATGGGCGTATACGGCATGCTCGCCATCGGCTTCTTCATGTTCGTCGCGCGCTATTTCATTCCGCCCGACCGCGCCAGCGAACGCGCCATGAAATGGTCCTTCTGGAGCCTCAACATCGGGCTCGCCATGATGCTCTTCGTGAACCTCGCGCCCATCGGGGCCCTGCAACTCAACGACGCCTTCGAAAACGGCTACTGGCACGCCCGAGAACCGGCCTTCTTCGACCAGCCCATCGTGCGCGTCTTCGAATGGCTGCGGATGCCCGGCGACATGCTCTTCATCGTCGGCGGAATCCTGCCCGTGGTCTACCTCGCCGTGCGCGTCTTCGCCAACCGAAACCGCTACGCCCAACTCCCCCCCGAAACCCAAACCGAGGAGTTCACCGAACCCCAACCAACCGCATAAGCGACAACAAAAAGATCACCACCAAGACACGAAGACACAAAGAACTGCAAGAAGAATGCAACCACGAATAACACAAATCACACGAATGGAATATGGGGTTGCCTGTGGCGCAGAGGCCGGCAGTTGGTTCTCATTCCTCCCATACTTCCCATGACTCCCATAACTCTCATGGGAGCTATGGAAGTCATGGGAAGTATGGGAGGAATGAAAAGAAGGCCTCGCCCACGACGCCGCACGCCAGCCCATATTCCATTCGTCCAATTCGTCCCATTCGTGGTTGTTTTCGTCTTGCAGTTCTTTGTGTCTTCGTGTCTTGGTGGTGATCTTCTTGCCCTACCGCTGCGCGGGCTTGTCGATAGGTTGCTGCACGAACCCACTGGGCTCCAGCGTCATCCTCTCCGCCGCCGCGCCAAACCCCGTCGTGCGCACCTCCGCCGGTTCGTTGCGGTAGTTCACGAAACACACCCTGTCGCCGCTCATGTACATCCCCACGCGCGGCGGCGCATCCACGCGAATCCCGAGCGGTTCAATCGCCACATTCCGCAACGCCGTCACCACCGCCGCCGGCAGCCGCATCAGTTCCACCCGCACCGGCACGCACAAGTACTCCTCCAACGTATACGCATCGTGCCCGAACGTCTCCACATTCCACACCACCGCGCGCCCGCCACTCGCCTGCGGCTTCACCGTCACCAGCGGTACAAGCCTATTGCCGGTCCAGGTGCCAAATACGGCCGAAACCGGCACCTGCGTCTCCGCATCCGGCATGAGATCCCCCGCGATATGAAAAGGCGCCTCCGCCTGCAAACGCTGCCCGGCCAGATCGAACCCGGTAACCTCCGTGCGCAGCGCCGCAACGTCCATCGGCCGGTAACCAAACCGCCGCAGCACCTCCGGATGCTCCGCAAGCCGCAACAACGCCCCGTGCGTTACGATGACCTGCCCGCCCGCATCCAGCACCCTGGCGACGGCCTCCGGCGTCTTCGGATCCGCCATCGCCTGCGTCGGCACAACCACGCTCCGCATCCCGGCTTCCACGCGCGTCGCGGGCACGCAAGGAATCCCCATCATCCCCAGGTAATCATAAATAAACAGGTCGTTACCGCCGTCTCCGTTCGGCGGTTTGATGACGTGCACGCCCCGCACATCCCCGCCCATCGCCGCCAGCAAATCCAGCTTGTCTTTCGCCGCCACCACCTTCGGCATGCGCTCGAACAACTCCGCCCCGAAGCAGAACAAGGCCACGCGCCGCGGCCCCGCCAAACTCGTCGTCATGGCCTGCTGATAGAACAACGTATCGTCGCAATCCAGATAGTCGAACCAGCCGCCTTCAAACTTGTCCCCCGCGCAGGCCCGCATCCACAGCTCGTTAAAGTAGCCCTGATACGGTTCCGTGTAGCCAAATCGCGGCGTCTCCGGGTTGCGCGTCTCCGTCCCGATCCACACGCTGTCGAAGATGCGCGGAAACCGTTCCGCGTCATACCCGAACAGGTGCAAGCGGTCGTAGTACTGCGGGAACTTCACCGTGAAGTTAACCGCCGCCTTCTCCTCGTGCGCCGCGCGCGCCCACCGCTCCGCCACCCCGCACAACAGGTCCCGCCGAAACTCCGGCCACGGCCGCCCGGCACGAACCTTCTCGCAACCGTCGCAACGGCACGACGTAAGGAAGGCATCGTCGATGACCACCTGGTCGAACACGCGCGACAGCTTGCGGATCTCGCCCTCCAGCGCGGCCACCGTCTCCTCGGCCGAATAGCAGAAGAATCCCAGCCGCACTTCGGCGCCTTCGCCTTTCTTCCCGAAGCCCTCCCCCGCAACAGGCATCAGCCCACCCAGGGTCTCAAATCCCGCCGCCCGAAACCGGTCCCGCGCGGCAACCAACGCCGCCTCGTCAAGCGATAACCCGCCCCGGTAAGATTCCAGCACGACGCTCCCGATCCCCATCCCCCGCAGCCGTTCAAGATCGGCATCCGAAATCCCCCCCGCCAACGACTGCACCGTGATATATACGCGGAAAAGAAACGTAGTGGCGTCGATGGAAATACCTTTGCTGTTCAATCCAAGCGCGGTAGGCAGTATACAAGAAGCGCCCCCTTGCCACCCTGAACGAAGTGAAGGAAAATACGAAGCGGATATCGGAAGGCAGCGCGTTGCGCAGTTCCAATACCCCTGTCCTGCTGGAGTCTTCCCCCCTCTCCCTCTGGGAGAGGGAAGGGGTGAGGGCTTCCGCCAAAATTTCGAGGCAATCGTTTACGCTGCCTTTCCCCCGTGCCATTGCGATCAAGACGCGCCGTTGGGGCGATGCGGGGAAAGGTGGCGATGTGCTGTATGCAGCGTTGGGCGGAAACCCTCACCCCGCCCCTCTCCCAAAGGGAGAGGGAGCCCGCCGTGGGAGAGGGTCGCCTGATCGGGTGAAAAGGCTATCGCTACACTCTACCGAAGTCTTGTTCCCTCTCCCGGGGGAGAGGGTTAGGGTGAGGGGAGCCCTAAGGTTCTCGCTGTCCTTCGCTCACCCACACCCCCAAACCATGAAGCCGGCTTGGGGGTGCCACAAATCGAACGATCAAATCTTGCCCGCAAACGGCAGCACATCCGGCGTAATGCGCACCGGCGTCGAGAACTTGAACGGCGCATCCGGAATTCCACTGGCAAACTCAAACTCAACCAAATACGCCGTGAATCCCTTCTCCGGCTTCGCGACCCGGCCGACATAAGTCCCGTCGCCCTGGTCCTCGAGCGGCGTGCTGGTGTAGGCCTTGCGGATCTTCTGCAAGCGGAAGTCGCGCGCATCGGGGTTGGTCGCCTGCCACAACAACACCTTCGCCGGCTTGTCCGCCGTCTTCGCGACGATCGATCCGTCCTTCTCGAAGGTCCACGAAATCTTCGGAATAGGCTGCCCGTACACGATCGCCGCGTACCACGCCAGGAACCCCTGCGGCGCGTCCGAATCGTCCAGACTGTGCGCCGTATTCGGCACATAGCGCAAATACTTGTCGCCCACGAGATCGTCAAAATAAAACTGCGACGAATCCGGCAGAAAGAACTGATCCCCCGTCGAGTTCACAATGTACTTCGGCATCGTCAGCCGCCCGCGATACTCGTACGGCTCCTCGATCTTCATCAGGTCCTTGTAGCGCGGCTTGTCCATGACGTCCATGAGGCCCATCTGGGTGTAATCGCCCACCGCCGGCGCCCAGAACCCGTACGCGCGATAGTGGTGCTTGAACGACTCCTTCATGTTCAGCATATCAATGACAAACGGCGTAATCGCCACCACCCGCTTCTGCGTAATCGAATCCACCGCCGCCGTCGTCCACGTGGTCCAGCCCCGCTTCGAGCCGCCCGCCACCACAAACTTGTCCACCGTCAACCCGCCCGCTTCCGGCGTCTTCATGAAATCCGTCGCGGTGT
>JAVEWL010000406.1:0-5450 GCA_034004565.1 FCB group bacterium
CCGGTTCGCGGTGTCTTCCGGTTGATAATGAGATAAGTCGGTCGAGGCTATAACCTGGTCGTCCGGGTGGCCCCGGCGCGCCAGCCATTCCCCCGCGCGCGCGTGCCGCTCGCTCGAAGGCGAACCAAACAGGATCGGCACGATCGGCACCTCGCCCACCGCCACCGCGAGGAACGGAAGCTGAACCTCCAGCGCGTGTTCGTAGAGATGCGGTTCCACCGTGGTCAGGCCAAGCTCGTCGGCCGCCTCTTCGGCAAAGGATTCGTCTACGGGAAACTCGCCCAGGGGCGTGACGAAACTGCCGCGCGCAAACACCGCCGCCGTGGGGATGTGATAGCGATGGGAGCTTCCCAACAGGAGCACGCGCCGCGGCTTCTTCCCACGCACGCGCGCAAACGCGAAACCGGCCGTGGGCCCCGAATAGATATAGCCCGCATGGGGCGAGACGATGGCAACCACCTGCTCGGGCGCGGCCGTCACGTTCGAGCGATCCAGGTAATCCTTGACGGCGTCCCTCAGGCGTTCGGGTTCGCCTGGATAAAACTGGCCGGCCACGGCGGGATTCCGATGAAGCATGCTGTTCATGATACGTCCCTCCGGCGAGGCGCAACCTTGTTGCCGTGTTCACACACCGAATCGACTGGAGAGATTATCCGACCTCGCAATTCAGTCTACCAAGGGGGGGCGCGGTGCTTCAATCCGGGCACTAACCGGAACCTTGCTTCAAAGGTCCAGTTGCGGAAGCCGTATGAAGTGGCCGTTTCCCTTCACCCGGCGCTTCACATCCCGCGCGCCTTCCAGGACCGGAATCACGCGGCGGAGATGTTGCAGGATGGCCTCCTGGCGCTCGGATTCCCGGTTCACGGCCAGCAGGTCCACTTTCTGGGCCAGGCTCAGACCCACTTCCTCGGCGATGCGGTACGACAAGTCCGGACGCTGGAAATCGTCTCGCGTGAACCCGGTCTCCAGCAGGTCATGGAGAAGGGCATATTCGGAAGCCACCTGCGCGGAAACTTCCGGCGCCGCGTCGGCCTCATCGTCGAGCGGCACCACGTCGCCTCCGCCGTACAACTTGTCCGCCAGTTGCGCCTGGAACGACGCCACGCGGAACCGTCGCCGCGCCCGGGTCAAGATGTCCATCTCGCCCCCGGGGTACACGCGGTAAACGGTTACCAACTCCATCTCCGTCCCGTAACCCGACAGCCGCTTGTCAACGCACGAGGCGATTCCAAACGGCGTGGCCGTGTCTTCGCATTCACGGATCAGTTGTTTGTAACGAGGCTCGAATATATGGAGTTTCTGCTCTTCCCCCGGGAACACCACCAGTTCCAGGGGAAACAAGGGAAGAAATCTCGTCTCTGGTTCAACCATGCTCCGATTTTACCTTTTTCACCCCCGCCTGTCGAATGCCTCGCGCGAATTGACTTCCCCAAGGCAAAGTGATTGAATTGCCCGCTGGGTCTCGCGCTATCAGGGCATAAGGAAAGGGCTTAACTATGGCTTTGAAGGTTGCAGTCGTGGGCATGGGCAATATCGGGAACCTCCACGCACGTTGCTATACGGACAATCCGCTCTCCGAAATCGTCGCCGTGTGCGACATCATCAAGGAAAAGGCCGACAAGGCCGCCGCAACCTACAATTGTCCGGCGTTCTACAGCGTCAAGGATCTTCTCAAAGCCGGCCTCGAGATCGACTGCGTCTCCATGTGCACCGCCGGAAAGGAAAACGGCGGCGACCACTATACGCCGACCATGGAACTGCTCTCCGCCGGCCTGCCGGTTCTCGGCGAAAAGCCGATCTCGAACGAGCTCGAAAAGGCGAAGGAAATGGTCGCCCTTGCCAAGCGCAAGAAACTGCGCTACGGCATCAACCTTAACCACCGCTTCACGCCGGCCGCCGTCCTCGCCAAACAGTGGATCAACGAAGGCCGCCTCGGGAAACTCCACATGATCAACATGCGCATGTGGATCAACAACCCCAACGAGAGCGCCCCCCACTTCCACGTCCGCGCGCTCCACCCGCATTCGATCGACGTTATGCGCTATTTCTGCGGTGACGTCAAGAGCGTGCAGGCCTTCTTCAACCACGGCGAGACCATGGACGGCAAGAAGCGCAAATGCTGGTCCAACCTCCAGTGCAACATCTGGTTCAAGAACGATATCCTCGGCCACCTCACCGGCAGCTACGACGCCGGCGGCTCCTTCGGCCTCGAAGAATGCGATATCTCCGGTAGCAAGGGCCGCTTCGTCATCGAAGACGCCAGCGAAAAGCTGACCTTCTTCAGCCGCGCCGACACCCAGAAAGAATCCTACGTCAACCTCGGCAACATGACCGGCTTTGCGGAAACCTTCCCCAGCCGAATCCACCGCTGGCTCGAACAAAACGCCGCTGGCGTCGACCCGAAAGAAATCGACGGCTCCGCCGAAGAAGCCCTAAAGGCCCAAACCATCATCGAAGCCGCCATTCAATCCTGGGAAACGCACTCGGTCGTGGATATCAAGTAGATAGTCCCTCCCAATAAGGAGCCTCAGCGATGGACCCAAGCAACAGAGAATACACCAGCTCCAGAACTTGGTCTCGGCGAGGCTACATTAGAGAAGCGACTCTCTGGTTTGTACTTTTGGTTTTTGCTAGGTGCGCTGGCTTGTGCCTCTGGGGCGCATCAATTACACCGGGAAGATTTGCAGCTATTGCCACAGTTGCAGCGGTAATTGCCCTAATTGCCCCCGCAGTAAGGCATAGATGGTATGTTGCCAAGCGTCTGGCAAGGGAGCAGGCTGGCAAACAGGCTTGAAAATGAAAACTTGGTCATGTTTGCCTGCGCGGCGAGCTATTCACTGGATTCAACTTTCGGATGGTGCTGAAACCATCAAGCGCTCCCCGAAGGGGAGCCATGTGAATAGCCGGGGGTGACCGAGCTTGCGAGGGAACCCCCGGATCCGTCACCCCAGTTTTCGACCCTGAAAGGGTCGCACAAAGGATTCTTGCTTGAAGCATCTCGTCATCGTTGCGCACCCCGACAAGGGAAGCTTCAATCACGCCATCGCGAATGCGGTCGCCGAACGGATAATCCATCACGGCCACAACGTCGTTCTTTATGACCTGTACGCCGAAGGCTTCGACCCGATCCTGCACGCTCCGGAGATTCCCAAAGGTGCCGCTCTGCCGGACGCGATTGCTCTGCATTGCCGCGAACTGGCGGAAGCGGACGGCATCGTCATCGTGCATCCGAATTGGTGGGGTCAGCCCCCGGCTATCCTGAAGGGTTGGATTGACCGCGTGATCCGTCCGGGCGTGGCCTATGAATTCATCGAGGGCGATTCTGGAGAAGGCGTTCCCGTGGGGTTGCTCCGCGCGCAGATGGCCGTCGTATTCAACACGTCCAATACCGATGCCGCGCGCGAAGCGACTGTATTCGGAGATCCCCTCGAAACGATGTGGAAGAACTGCATCTTCGGCCTGTGCGGCGTCACGCGTTTCCACCGCCGAACGTTTGGCGTTATGGTGACAAGCACCGAAGATCAGCGAAACGCCTGGCTGGAGGTGGCGAAGAAGGACATAGACGTTCTCCTTGCACCTGCGGCTCCGAGAGGATCCGCTGAGGATGCCGTCAGCTCAGACAGGCGTTATTGAGCGTCACGAAAGCAATGTCCGGGTCTTATGTAACCCCGAATTCCCATTCGGGATCTTAAAGCCTTAAGAACAAGACCCGAATGGGAATTCGGGGTTACATAGGTGCGCGTATAGCGGGCATTCTTTGCGTAAAGTTCAATAACCACGACCACCACGCATAGAATTCGCTCCCCGAAGGGGAGACATGTGAATCGCCGGGGGGTCCCTCGCAAGCTCGGTCACTCCCGGCTATTCACATGCCTCCCCTTCGGGGAGCGGGAACGCGCAGATGGCAACGTAGTGAGGGGAGCGGGATCGCGCACACGGCACTACGGTGAAAAGGGTAGATCGAGCGACCCCTCTACTGGCATGATTTGCGGTGGCTGTCCGATACGGATTAGTTGGGCGATACGAAGGAGAATGGAACGCATGGCCGGATTCGGCGCGTTGATGCACCTCACCTGGAAACAGCGTGTCGTTCACATTGCCGCCATCACTCTTGGCGCCTTTCTCTTTGTGGCGCTGCTAACGGGTGGCAGGTGGGAAAAGGGATGCTTCGGTGCGCTGGGCGCATTTGTCGGCGTGACTACCGTTCACATCACTGCGGGCCTGAGGAGGAAGGGTGAGCTGCCATGAGTAATGCGAAGCCTAGCCTAGGCGGCCGATTGCGAAGGGACTGGATAACCCATCTGAATTCGGGAAAGCATCGTATTTTAGCCGCATGGATTTGCGTATTCGCGAGCGCAAACACCGTTCTTTCGGCGGTGTTAACCTATATCAACTCTGATGGAGAGCTTGATGCGATTGATCGCTTCTCCATTGTGGTGGGCTTCATGGGATTGATCTTGATTGGGGTGTTTTCGGTTGAGCTCTTTTCTGCATACAGGGCGAAGGACGAAGATTTGGCCAGGAAGGAAAGTCAGTGATTAAACTCGGCGTAAACACGGTCCTCTTCGGACAATTCGATTTGCGGACCGCCATGCAGCACATCAAATGGGCGGGCTACGACGCGGCGGAGATTTCCGCCATCAAGGGGATGTGCGAGCATCTCAATCTGGACGACTGGAAATCGCAGGCGAAGGACATCAAGGCGCTCGTGGAAGACCTCCAACTGCCGCTTACGGCGATGGAAGAGGCCGCGCTCGACGAAGAGCGTCTCATGAAAGCCTTCGAGGCGGGTGCGGCGATCGGCATCCCGGTCGTCAACATCGGCCCGAGCGGGAAGATGAATGAGGAGGACGACCTCAAGGCCTGCATCGACATGATCGCAAGGATGGCCGAGAAGGCCGAACCTTTCGGCATGACCCTGTGCGTGAAGGCCCACGTCGGCGCGTCCATCTGGAATACGGCAACGACCCTCCAGGCCATGGCGCAGATCTCCTCCCCCGCTTTCGGCATCGACATGGACCCCAGCCATATCCACCGCGGCGGCGAGGTGCCGAAAGACGCCCTCAAGCAGGTTGTGTCGCGCGTGAAGCACGTACACATCCGCGACTGCCAGGGTCCCGGCCCCAGCCCCGGCACGCCCGAGCTCCAAGCCTGCGGTCGCGGCGAGATTGATCTTCGTGGCTACTGCGACGTGCTGGTCCAGGCGGGCTACGTTGGTCCGGTGAACTTGGAAGTCATCGGCGCGGGCGAATACGAGTTGAGCCGTTGCGCGATTGTCGCGGCGGAGTCCTATGGGTATCTTAATGCGATCCTGAAAGCCAACGGCGGAAGATAAGGGACACACATCATGGCGAAACGTTTCCCGAACATCGTGATCTTTGCCATCGACAGCATCCGGCGCGACCACATGAGTTGCTACGGCTACGATCGGCTGACCACGCCTTACATGG
>JAVEWL010000407.1:0-5436 GCA_034004565.1 FCB group bacterium
GTTGCGCTCAACCAAATTTGGTCACCCCATAACCCGCGCGAATCGCAAAAGGTTTAGCGGAGGGTCTCTCCCCGGTCGGGGCTGCGATCGACCGGACGCCGAACGAGTATTTCTGGCAAAAGCAAGCCACCAGGCCGGGCCGCGATTCTCCCCCAGGGGGTGGGCCAATTGCGAGTTTTCACAACGATCTTCCCCACGGAGGACCAGGGAGAAGTCAAGCCGCTTCTTCATCATTTCCGCTCCTATTAGAAGCCGCATTGCCGAGGTGGTCGGTGATCGACTTCTTTGTTTTGGCAAATGTGGTCGGATCGATCTCCAGACGTTCGCAAAGCTGGAAGAGTGCCGTCTCTCCCTGTGCTCGAAGTTCATCGAAGTTTTTCCCTATTCCCAGCTTGGCAACTAGGCTAAACGCGTGCGACTTATTGTGGAAAAAGCCGAAGGCTCTGGGTCTGACGAGCGAGATTCGTCCGTCAAGATTTCGCCCGAGTGTTTCGAGACTCTTGAACCAACCTGACGATGTTCCATCTGGCAGCCTGTAGCGATAGCTCTTACCGTCACCTTCCAGCGTTGCAGCGAGCACCAGCTCACGGACCTTTGGTTCCACGAGCGGCCCTGCGGTCCTGATCGATTCCTGCAAACTTGCGGGCTCCGCACGGCGTACACGGACTCCGGGGCATGCTTTTCCGGGAACGACTCTTTTAGTCCACTCAAACCATCCTGTCCTAAGCGATTCCGGCACATTGCCCTCCGGCAGAAAAGCAGGGTGCCGGTAAAGCGCCGACAAGAATTCGGCCTGCTCAGCTTCCGGAAGACATAGGAAATCCTGAATGAGTTCGCTGTCGCCATCGTCGAATTTGATTTGCGATAGATGGACACGAACCGCCATGCCTTCGTCCCGGCCGTTGCCCGTCGATGCCGGCACGATCAGGTAGCCGATCTTGGCTGTGCCCCTCTCAAAGGTTGCCCGGATGATCTCGACAACCCCCTTACACGCTTTTTCGTAAATCACTGGCAGGGTCGCCGATCTCAATATTCCCTTCGGAAGATTGAAGTCCACGAGAATGAACGGCCAGGACGTGAGCATGTCCGGGAGACGATCTACCGGAAAATGCCCCTTTGACTTTATTTTCATCGTTTTTGCACCTCCATTGTCATTGCGAACGTCAATAATCGAGACACTGGACATTTCAGCCGTCAATTGGGCGGCCAAACTTGCGAGTTCCCGCGGATTTTGGTCGAGAAAGCATCGATTGTCTTCACGGGGGTGCGGTTGCCTCGCCGCGAAATCGACGACGGCAGCGAATTTGTTCCTGCCGTGGTGGAAGCCAAAGGAGCCGCGTCGGAACCGGTCCTTGCACTTGTTCAATAAATAGTCCTGTACAAATTCGTTAAGACTCGTCCGGAAAACCTGGTGATTCGAGTCGTTCTGTTCAAGAAGGACCTCTGAGCCTCGTTCTTCTCGGTAATACCCCCGCAATCTGACCTTGTCGAAAACCTTCCATCGTCGAGAAAGGTACGTATTGGCCGACCAGCGATCTTTACTTGTTTGGCGGTCATTCCAAGTTTCCCTTATGTGTACGAGGTCGTTGGCGTTATCATCGAATGTTCCAAGAATCTTCCCCAAAAGCTCGCCATAGGGTCGCACGAGCAACGGCTGAATGGTATCAGGGTCGATGTGCGGTCCTTCAAAAAGGTACGGTAGCGCTTTGGCCTTTGATTCTTCACTTAGAGCGACGAAGCTCTTGGCATCCTGTTCAATGCCCCGAGAGAACCTCAGCAGCGACAAGATCACATGAATATGGAATCCGCGAGATCGCCCCTGATGTGCACCGAACCTGAAGCCGATGACGAAGCCGTTTCCAAAGGTCTCTTGCAGCATCAACTTGATGCCCTCACGTAATTCGAGCCTATATGACCAGTTGACCTTGTCGGGCCCACCACGCCATGCCTCGGGGAGCAAGAAGGTAAGGAAAACAAAGGAAGCTATGCGATGCGGATGCAATAGCGGGGACAGTTCTGGCAAGCGCCTTTCATACTGCAACTCCTCTCGAATGTGAGTGAGAATACGCTGGTCCGCAGGGGGTATTTTTCCTCGGAGGTACTTCCTAATTGCCTGACGACAATAATCGACCTCTTTTTCTGAGAAAAACCGAGACGAATTCGGTTTGTAACAAGAGATTATTGGGCTCATTTCAATCCTCCAGTCTTAAGAGATACCTTTACGTCAACGAATCAAGTGCTGAGGGTCTCACCTCAAAAAAACTGATTTGGGAGGTATTTGGGATTTATTGGGGATGAAGAAAAAGATAATAGAGAATATATAGATGGAATTGGCGTGTTCAGCGCATGCCAGTCTTGGAACCAGGCGGACCTGTGTTTTTGCATGTAACCGAGTATTCACCGATACGAGTTGCAGGCTAATGGACCGAGAAACGCAATTGATTCTTTCGTGTTGAACGATTGTTTCGTCTACGCGCTGAGTGGTCGCAACATACGCGTGGGCGGATATGGGACTTTGGTGCATGTTTGCGCAGTCGCCGTCGGCGTTCCGAGGGTCTATGCTATGCGAAGAGTGTGCCGAAACTGCGATTCGTGATTTGCGCGGTTGCATCTCATTCTTGCGGTGTCTGAACTGCATATTCCGTCTCCAGATTAAAGTCGGGCCGCTTCATGTGCATATGATGAAAGCAGCGGTCTTTCTAAGAGTTATACATTGCTCGCCGTCGATGGATAGCAGTGGTTTGCTGGCCAGTATCGTCGTGTGTTAATCGTTCGGTTGACGTGCGCAAGGTGGTTCCGTTGACATGTGGCGTTTTTGTAAAGATGAGGAAAATTTAGACCGATAGCGCCAGTCGACACGGTCGATGCAAGATGACAATTTGAGCCGCAGTCAATTATGGGTCTTTACTCAGGCCGATCGTTCCCTCAGTAACAAATGAAGGATCATGGACCTTATGACTTCTGAAGAGAATGAACAAGGCGTATACCGGATTGGTCAGGTGGCGAAGATTATCGGACGGCATCGGAGCACGGTACGCAGATGGGCGACGAAGCTCGGCCTAAAAGCTGCGATGCCTTGCGTGGAGGATACCTACACTGAAGCAAATGTCATAGCGCTACGACGGTACGGTGAAGCGAAACGGCGCTATCCCGATTTACCGTCCGATTACCTGCTGACAGGAGAAATTGCGCGGAGGTATGGCAAGCACCCGGACACGATTCGGAAGGCGATCCGGAGGGCGGAAGGAAAGCTTGGAAGGCGCCTTCGCCAGGAATTCTCAGTGACCGATCACGGCGACCGTAAACTAGTCGTCGAACTCGTGCATATTCACGAATTGCATTTCGTCGAGGGGGTGCTTTCACCAGATTCAACGTTTATCGGCCCGTATTATCCGAAGAAAAGCACGTACTCGCCATCACAACGGGCCAAGGTGAGAAGGTCTCGCCGTAGCCCAGGACGGTAGCTTCCAGGCCGATTTTCACCGATGAAATCGCTGCTATTGAGCAGGCAGTGGGGAAAGCCAGCGATCGCCGAGTTGGGTGGCACGCCCCGGAATTCGCACGAATATGGTCATCCATTCGTCCCTAGATTAATCCCGAGAATTCGATCTCGCATGAATATAACTATCTTGTTACCAATGGTTTGTGGAATAGGATGGAGATTCGATTCCCCCCGCCTCCAGTTTTTGGGGTTCGCCGATTGCGACCCAATTTGTGCCAATTCATGACACCTCAACAGGTTACGCGAATCACCCGAAACCATGCCGCGCCGATCCGCGTCTGTGAAAACCCGATCCGCGCCGACTTTTAGTGTGGAGTATGGTGTGGAAGCGCTGGCGTCGTCCGTCCCGGGCGAGGCCGCACCTTGGGAATCGGAATGAGCATTTGTGACCGCGGTTTACCCTGAGCCCGGCGCACGTGGGCACACCTCTGTTCGCCGTCCTGCCGCCTCGCGAATACACTCCCGCAAGCGACGCCGGGTCGCGATGGCCGGTTTTGTTCCCTGTTCGTTGCTCGATCGCACTGCCAATTGCACTGCCATGCGCCGCATACGTGAACCGGAATTGATGGACGACCCGAACGCCGATCCTCGGACGCATCGGTCGGCTCTGGCGGCTCTGCGGCGTTCGAATCGCTGGTTGGGCTTCGACGCCGCGCTGGTCAAGGCGGTGGGCGCGATCGCTCCCTTCAGGGGCGCGAGCATCCTGGAAATCGGCTCCGGAGGAGGGGGGCTTATCGAGGCGCTGGCGGGCGCCTCGAAAGCGACGGAGGTTGAGGGTCGTTCTCCGTCCCGCACTGTCGAGACGACAGTGGCACGTGGAGCGCCTGTCTTCGTTCGGTCAGGTGAGGCGGCCAAACTGGGTTCCGCCAAATGGAACACGCGGGCGCGGCGACCGGTGGACGAACAGGTTCGCTCGCAAGGTCGGCTGCGTTTGATTGGGATGGATCGGTCGCGACCGGCCATCGCCGACGCGCGCGGCCATCTTGCGAAAACTGCGATTGAGGGAGCAGATGGCGAATTATCATTCGTGGCGGGCGACGCTTTGCGACTGCCGTTCGCGGACCGGTCGGTCGACGTGGCCGTGTGTTCGTTGCTGTTGCACCATTTTGATCCGGGTCAGGCGGTGGGGTTGTTGCGGGAGGCCGCCCGCGTCGCGCGGCACGCGGTGGTGATCGGTGATTTGAATCGTTCCGCGGTCGCTTGGGTGCTGACATGGGTTGTCACGCGTCTGATGAGCCGCTCGCGTTATTTTCACGTGGATGGGCCGCGATCGGTGCGGGCGGCCTATAGGCCGGCGGAGGCCGGCGGATTGGCCGAAGAGGCGGGCCTGGCCGGTGCGACGGTTGTTCCGGTTTTTCCCTTTCGGTGGATGATGGTGTGGCGACGGGAGGCTCCTTGATTCGCGCGGTGAACCAGCCGGACGTGGTGGTCGTGGGCGCCGGCCCGGCGGGCTTGTCGGCGGCCATCCGACTTGCGCGGGCGGGCTGCGCGGTTACCGTCTGCGAACGCTTCCTGTTCCCCCGTCGCAAGGTGTGCGGAGGGTGTCTTTCGGGTGACGCCGTTGAGCTGCTCCGTGCGTTGCTGGGTGCCAAGGCGTTGGCACTCGGCGCCCCGGTGTCGCGAATCACGTTTCGCATCGGACGCCGCACGGTGGCGGCCGGCGCCGGCGAGCGCTGCCGCATCGTCCCCCGCGACATCTTGGACGCGACGTTGGCGGAGGCCGCCGAGGAAGCGGGCGCGACGTTTCGGTTCGGCGTGGCCGCGGAACTCGCGGAAGATGGCGCCGGGCGATTCGGGGTTCGTTTCGCGGGTGAGAGCTCGTGGCCGACGTGGGTGCTTTGGGCGGCGGGACTCAACGGTCCCGTCGGGCAGGACGGGCGAACCTCAATCGATGCGCGGCATTCGCGCTACCGGCGCAGGCCCGGGGCCGTCCA
>JAVEWL010000408.1:0-5422 GCA_034004565.1 FCB group bacterium
GTCCCATGGCTGAAGACAGACATATTATTTCCAGGAAGCGCGTGACCGATCACGGGGAGGTCTATACCCCCAGCCGGATCGTCAACGCCATGCTCGACCTTGTGAAACAGGAGACCGAGCGCATCGAATCGCGTTTTCTCGAACCCGCCTGCGGCAGGGGCAACTTTCTGGCCGAGATTCTCGAACGAAAGCTGCGCGTCGTGGGAAGACGCTACCGTAAGATTCAACTCGAATACGAGCGGAACGCCGTGCTGGCCGTCTCCAGCATCTACGGCATCGACATTCTTGAAGACAACATCCAGAAATGCCGCCAGCGGCTTTTCGGTATTTTCGAGCGAAACTACCGGCGTCTCTTCTCCAGGACGGCAAAGGACGCGTGCCGCGAATCCGTCCGCTTCATCCTGGAGCGCAATATCATTCATGGAGACGCGCGGTCGCTGAAAACCGCCGGCGAGAATCCCGAGCCGATCATTTTTTCCGAGTGGTCGCCGGTGAACGGCAACTTCTTGAATCGCCGGGATTTTCGGTTTTCCGAGCTATTGATGTATGCGGCGGAACCGAAACAGATGTCGCTTATCGAAGAACCGGAGCAACTATCCTTCTTTTCCGACCTCGGGGAGCAAGGCTTCCTTCCCACGCCGGTGAGCGAACCCCGGCTGATCCACTTTCTGGAGCTGGCTCATGCCGGCGAGTCCTAATTACAACCCCGACGTGCTGACCTGCATCGCCAACCTGAGCAGCGACGAGGTCTTCACGCCGCCGAAGCTGGTCAGCCAGATGCTCGACCTGTTGCCGGCGGAACTCTGGAGTGACCCGAAGGCCACGTTCCTCGACCCCGGTTGCAAGTCGGGTGTGTTCCTGCGCGAGATCGCCAAGCGGCTCGACGCCGGGCTGGAAGCGCGGATCCCGGACCGTCAGGAGCGCATCAGCCACATCCTGAAGAATCAGCTTTACGGCCTGGCCATCACGGAACTGACCGCGCTGCTCTCGCGCCGCTCGGTCTATTGCTCCAAGACCGCCAACGGCAAGTATTCCGTCTGCGGGGGCTTCGACACCCCCGAGGGCAACATCCGCTTCGAGCGCATCGAGCACACTTGGGAAAATGGGCGCTGCGTATACTGCGGGGCGAATGAAGAAAACTACGGGCGCGGCGAGGAACTCGAAAGCCACGCCTACGCGTTCATCCACTCCGAGCATCCCGAGGGAATATTCCAAATGAAATTTGACGTGATTATCGGTAATCCGCCGTACCATCTAAAAGGAGGTGGTGGAGGGACTAATGACTCCTCAATCTACCCGCTTTTTGTGGAGCAGGCGATAAACCTACAACCCAGATTTCTCGTCATGGTAACGCCGTCACGCTGGCTCGCGGGAGGTCGTAATCTTGACGCCTTCCGAAAGCGAATGCTAACAGCGGGGCACATTCGTGAGTTTGTTGACTACACCAAGATGAGTACCGCATTTCCCGGCGTAGATTTCGAAGGTGGAGTGGGGTATTTCCTGTGGGATCGCGATGCGGCGGGGTCGTGTCGCTACAGGCTCTTACTTGGAGATGAGGCATTGCCGCCTATCGAGCGAAGGCTTGACGAATACGACATTTTCGTTCGTGATAGCCGGGCGCTTGCAATTCTGCAGAAGGTCCTCGCTAAGCGTGAGCCGACGATGGAACAGATCATTAGTGGTGATACTCCTTTTGGACTGCCCACGAATTTCGCGGACTATTCGAAGAGTAAGAGCAAGGGAGCATTGACAGTCTATCTGACTGTTCGCGGGCGACGTACAACTGGTTGGGTCAGGGATAAGGCAATAGAGAAGAACAGGGAACTTATCTCCCATTGGAAAGTCCTTCTCCCAGAGGCCTACGGAGAGCGAGGGGCACTGCCCGCGAAGGTCCTCGGGCCACCAATCGTTGCGCCACCGAATAGCGTGTGTACCCAGACATACCTTATTGCAGGCCCGTTTGAATCCAAACTAGCGGCGTCCAGTGTGCAATCCTACATCCTGTCCCGCTTCTTTAGATTTCTCGTGTCGTTGAGAAAGATTAGCCAGCACGCCCTCCGCTCGACATACAGGTGGGTTCCTCAACAATGCTGGAATCGGACTTGGACTGATGAAGCCCTCTACAAGAAATACAAGTTGACCAGCACCGAGATCGCGTTCATCGAGTCGATGGTTCGTCCGATGGAGGCGGACGATGAGAAAGCAGCGTCCACAGATGACGCAGATGAACGCAGATAACCAAACCGCGGGCAATCATCTGCGCAAATCCGCGCCATCCGCGGATAAAGAAAAGGCCAACAATGAGTAAGCCAAGAAGCCGGGCCCCCGCGAAACACCCGGAGGCGCTCTTCGGCCGCATCGTCACGATTCTCGAAGAGGCACGGAGCCGTGTCGTCCGGGCGGTCAAGACGGGCATGGTGACGGCCTATTGGCTGATCGGCCGCGAGATCGTGGAGGCCATGCAGGGCGGCGAGGAACGGGCGGAATATGGCGAAAAGGTCATTGAGGGCCTTTCGGCACGGTTGACTGAGCGGTATGGGAGAGGCTTTTCTGTCGCCAATCTGAAGAATTTCAGACAGTTCTATCAGGCGTTTGCCGACCGGGGGAGCGCAATTCGCTACCCGATGGGTGGCGAATTGCCGGAATCCGGGAAACCCTCCCCATCGGGAAGGGAATTGACTCCATCGCAAATTCGCTACCCGACGGGTAGCGAATTCACCCAAGCCTTCTCCCCGCTACTTTCCTGGTCGCATTACCGGGCGCTGATGCGGGTGGAGGACCGGGCGGCGCGGGATTTCTACGAGCGGGAGGCGGCCGAGTGCGGCTGGAGCAAGGCGCAACTCGAAAGGCAGATTCATTCGTCCTATTACCAGCGCATTCTGGCCAATCGCGGCGCGATGGGACTTGCCGCGCCGGAACGGGAACGGCTCCCCGGCGAGCCGATCAATGCAGGCGACGTGCTGAAATCGCCTTATGTGCTGGAGTTTCTCGGTCTGCCTGACGCGCCGGAATTGCACGAGAGCGCCTTCGAACAGGCGATCATCGACAACCTGCAATCCTTCCTGCTGGAACTGGGCAAGGGGTTCTCCTTTGTCGCGCGCCAGAAGCATATCCGCTTCGATGACGAAGACTTCTATGTGGACCTGGTGTTCTACAACTTCATCCTGAAGTGTTTTCTGTTGATCGACCTGAAGATGGGGAAATTGACCCATCGGGATGTGGGGCAAATGGACGGCTATGTGCGGTTGTTCGAGGACCGTTTCAAGGTGGAGGGCGACAACCCGACCATCGGCCTGATTCTGTGCTCTGACAAAAGCGAGGCGGTGGCGAAGTACTCGGTCCTGAGCGAAGGGCGGCAGATCTTCGCCTCGAAGTACCTCCAGTTCCTGCCGAGTGAAGAGGACCTGCGCCTGGAGATCGAAAAGGAACGCAGACTTATCGAAGCCGCGTTGGAGGAAAGGGAGGGGGACGATGAGTAACGAGTTCTTCCCGCCGCGGCCCGCATCGCGCCCCACGATCTACGCGTACGCAGACACGAACCCGCAATACGCGGGTCTGCACAAGGTGGGGTATACGACCGTGGACGCGCGGAGCCGCGTGGCGCAGCAGTATCCGACGTTGCGCCCAGGCAAGCCGCCGTACCGGATCGTGCTGGTTGAGGCGGCGATGCGCAAAGACGGGACGGGCTTCACGGATCACGAAGTCCACCGGATGCTGCGCATCAACGGGGTCAGGCACGAGGCCGGGGAATGGTTCCGCTGCACGGTGGAGCAGGTCAGGGCGGCGATAATCGCCGTGCGCAGCGGGCAATTGAACGAGGAGCAGCGGACACTGGAATTCCGGATGCGTCCGGAGCAGGAAGCGGCAGTGGAGAAAACGGCGGCCTACTTCCGTAGTTTCCGCAAGGAGAACCACGACAAGCCGCCGCATTTCCTCTGGAACGCCAAGATGCGCTTTGGCAAGACCTTCGCGGCGTATCAACTGGCGAAGAAGCTGTGCTGGCGCAGGGTGCTGGTGCTGACCTTCAAGCCGGCGGTGCAAAGCGCTTGGGAAGACGACCTCAAGCAGCACGTCGATTTCGCGGGCTGGCAGTTCATCAAACCCGGCGGCCTGACCTATGAAGAGGCAGACAAGAAGAAACCGTTCGTCTGCTTCGGTTCATTTCAGGATTACCTGGGGAAGAATCGAAGCACGGGCGGCATCAAGACCAAGAACGAATGGGTGCACACGACCAACTGGGACTGCGTGATTCTGGACGAATACCACTATGGCGCGTGGCGCGAGAACGCCAAGGAGCTTTTCGAGGCGGAAGATACGAAGGAGATCGCGTTCGGCGAAGGCGAAGGATTGAGCGATTTCGATGAGGAGATCATGCCGATTACGACGGATCACTACGTGTATCTTTCGGGCACGCCGTTCCGCGCCATCGCCTCGGGGGAATTCATCGAGGAACAGATATTCAACTGGACCTATTCGGACGAACAGCGCGCCAAGCGGGACTGGCCGGGCGAGAACAACCCTTATGCCTGCCTGCCGCGCATGGTGCTGATGACCTATCAACTTCCAGACGCGACTCGCGAAATCGCCATGCAGGGGGAGTTTGACGAATTCGACCTGAACGAGTTCTTCGCCGCCGAGGGGATGGGCGGCCAGGCAAACTTCAAGTATGAGGGCGAGGTGCAGAAGTGGCTGGACCTGATCCGGGGCGCGTTCCTGCCCACGTCAGTGGATGATTTGAAGCTGGGAGCGAAAAAGCCGCCGATGCCCTATTCCGATGCGCGTCTGCTGAATGTCCTGTCGCACACATTCTGGTTCCTGCCCAGCGTGGCGGCGTGCCACGCGATGCGGAATCTGCTGGTAAAGCGGCGGAACCGGTTCTATCATGACTACACGGTCATCGTGGCGGCGGGAAGCGCGGCGGGAATCGGCGCCGCGGCCTTGCCGCCGGTACTGGATGCCTTGGACGAGCCGCTGCAATCGAAGTCGATCACCCTGTCGTGCGGGAAGTTGACGACGGGCGTAACCGTTCGGCCGTGGACAGGCATCTTTATGCTGCGGAATGCGTCTACCCCGGAGACGTATTTTCAGGCGGCGTTTCGCGTGCAATCGCCTTGGACGGTGCGGAACCCGGACGGTGCGAATCCAAATGAAGAAGAGATCATCAAGAAGGAATGTTACGTCTTCGACTTTGCGCCGGATCGGGCGTTGAGGCAGATCGCCGATTATAGCTGCCGGTTGAACGTGGACGAGTCCAATCCGGAGAAGAAGGTCGAGGAGTTCATCAGCTTCCTGCCCGTGCTCGCCTACGACGGGAGTTCGATGAAGCAGATCGATGCAGCCGGCGTTCTTGACATGGCAATGAGCGGTACGACCGCGACGCTGCTTGCGCGCCGCTGGGAAAGCGCGCTCTTGGTCAATGTGG
>JAVEWL010000409.1:0-5408 GCA_034004565.1 FCB group bacterium
CGCGCCCGCGCTGCCCGAAGCCGTCTGGATCAACCCCCCGGAAAAGACAAAGGTACTCATAGAAGAAGCACAGGAAATCTCCCCTAAATGATTACCGAGGCTGTCTCAAAATGCTTGACAACTTCCGATGAATATTACCTCGCCACACCCCACTGGAGTGTTCCCCCCTCTCCCCCTGGGAGAGGGTTGGGGTGAGGGGGCATTCGTCCTTGCTGTCGTTTAGGTCCTTGCAGTCCTTTTTGCCACCCACACCCCCAAGCTCTGAAGCCTGTTTTAGGTGGCATGTTCGTAAGACTGAATCATCGCTTTAATGCATCGGCGAGAAGTTCGGCCATGTGGATCGGATCGGCGTCAGTCAGGTGCTCGATCTGGTGACGGCAACTGGTGCCGCTGGCCACCAGGCGCGTGTCGGGCGTTAGTGCGTTGATCTGCTCGACGAGGGGCTGGGCCACCTTTACCGACAGGTCGTATTTCGCAGTCAGGGCGCCGAACGCGCCGGCCATGCCGCAGCAGCCGGTCTGCAGCGCGGTCACGTTGCTGTTGGGCAGGCGCTGGGCGAGTCGGGTCGATACGCCGGGGTCGCTGAGGGCCTTGGTGTGGCAATGGCCGTGGATCGCGACACGATTGAAGCCTTCCGCGAATTGCAGCGCGTCGGGCTCGCGTTCCAGAAGCTCGAAGATGAATTGCTCGAAGAGCATGCAGCGCTGCGCGATCTTCTCGCTGCCGTGGATGCGCAATTCGGCGTAGTCTTCCTTAAACATCGACCAGCACGACGGCTCCATGAACAGGATCGGCTCGTTGCCGTCCTGACGGGTGAAGAGGTCGATGTTGTGGGTGCCGAGGCGCTTCGCGAGGTCGAGTCGTCCACCGCTGAATGCGGGACGCCCGCAGCAGGCGCGGCCCTTGGGCAGGACCACGTCGAAGCCGGCGGCTTCGAGCACCGCCACGGCGGAGATGCCGACGTTCGGCTCGTAGTAGCGCACGAAGGTGTCGTCCCAGAGGACGACGCGGCCGCGCGTGCCCCTGGGCTTGCTGTTGCGGCGATTGAACCAGTAGTCGAATCGTTCCCTGGCAAACGGCGGCAGGGGACGCTTGGCGGAAATGCCGATCTTCTTGTCCATGAACTGCCGGAGCAGGTTCCATTCCATGAGCGTATTCGCGATGGACGGGAACAGGGTGCCGAGACGGCCCAGGCGATCCACGTCGGTGAGCATGTGCTCGCGCAGGGTCAGGCCATGCTTTTCGTGTCGCGCGTGGAGCAGTTCCGCCTTCATCAGCGCGAGATCGACGTTGCTCGGGCACTCGGTCTTGCACGCCTTGCACGCGAGGCAGTTGCTGAGCGCCGCGTCCAGTTCCGGCGCGTTGAGCCCGCCCTCGATTCGTCCGTCCAGCACGGCGCGGATGGTGTTTGCGCGGCCGCGCGTGACCATGATTTCCTCGCCCGTGGCGATGTAGGTCGGGCACATCGTGGGGATGTCCTTTCGGCAGCCGCCGCAGCCGTTGCACTGCTCGAGGTTGTCGAGGAACGAGTCGTCGCGCTTCACGAAACCCAGCACGGGCTCGAAGGGCAGTTCGAGGTGGTGGTTCGGATCCTGGCGCAGGTTCGTGTCGAAGCGGTAGCGGCCGTCGTCGATAACCTTACCGGGGTTCATGATGCCGTTCGGGTCGAACAGCGACTTCACCTCGCGCATGACTTCGAGCACTTCAAGACCGAGTTGCTCCGGCAGGAACTCCGTGCGCGCGATGCCCACGCCGTGCTCCGCGCAGAGGGAACCCTTGAACTCCTTGACCAGCCGCGAGACTTCCTCGCCGGCCTTGCGGTATTTGGCGAGGTCTTCGGGCACGTTGAGGTCGACCACGGGACGCACGTGCAGCAGGCCCGACGCCGCGTGGCCGTAGTACGACGCGCGCAGGCCAAGCGCATCGAACAGCTTGTTCAGTTCGGTGACGTAGTCAGGCAACTGCTCGGGCCGCACCGCCGAATCTTCGAGACCCTCGGTGGGCTTGGCGGAACCCTTGATGCTCGTGAGCAGCGTGAGACCCTTCTTGCGCAGGTCCCACACGAGGTTCATTTCGGCAGCGTTGCAGGTGCATTGCCTGCGGATGCCGATCTTGCGCCGCGCCAGTTCCGCGAGCTTATCCTCGGCGTCGTCGAAAAACTCGACGATAAGCATCGCCTCGCAGGGTTCCTCGTCGAGGCGCAGGTACGCCCGGGCGGGCTCGAACGCGAGCTGGCCCACCGTCTGGTCAAGCAGCACGCGGTCGATGTGCTCCACGGCGACGGGTTCCAGGTCAAGCAAATCCACCGTGGCGCGCATGGCGTCCATGACCGACGCAAAAAACAGCAGGCCCACGCCCTTCTTCTGCGGCAGTGGGACAATATTCAATTCCGCCGAGCAGATGCCCATTAGCGTGCCCTCGCTTCCCGACACGAGCTTGATGAGGTTCCCGTGCTCCAGGAGGTAGCGGTCGAGGCCGTAGCCGGGCGCGTGTTTCAGCAGTCCCTTCGGAAAACGCTCGTCGATGAGCGCGGCATTGCGCGTGACCACCGCGGCGACCTTCGCTTGAAGTTCAGCAAAATCCGTCGTGTCGCGCGAAATGCGGCCCACACGCCCGTCCGGCATCACGGCTTCGACCGACAGTACGTGGTCGCCGGTCATGCCGTAGATCGGCACGTGCGCGCCGGAAGAATTGTTCGCGATCATGCCGCCCAAGGTCGCGCGCGAAGAGGTCGCCACATCGGGCCCGAACCAGAAGCCGTGCGGGCGCAGGTACGCGTTGAGTTGGTCGAGCACCACGCCCGGTTCCACGCGCACCGTCGACCGCTCGCGGTCGAATCCCGAGATGCGCCGGTTGTAGCGCGCGAAATCGATCACCAGCCCGTCGCCCACCGCCCCGCCGGTAAGCCCCGTGCCCGCGCCGCGCGGCGTCACGGCCACGCCAGCCTCCGCCGCGGCTTGAATCACCGACGCCGCCTGCTCCGCCGACCGCGGAAACGCCACGGCCACCGGAATCAATTGGTACGGCGAGGCGTCCGTGGCGTACAACTGCCGCGTGAGGGTATCGAACCGGACCTCGCAGTTGGCCCGGGAAAGGGTCGATTGCTGTGCAGTTTTCATGACCGTCCTATGCGCCGCATTCTCAACTAAAGCATTGAAGAGACAACCGCTTATGTTACACGAGACGGGCAAAGGACGCTACTTTTCCCGAGGCAAAACGTTTACGCACAGACACTCCTGCAAAGGAAGCCAGTATGATAGAGTAACGGCAGGGCAGACCAACCATTTAGGGGGAGTTGACCTTGAAAGCAGGGTGTTCCTCAGCGGTACACGCAGCAGCGCTTTTCGGCCTCTTTCTCATTCTGCTGGCTTCCGCGCTGACCCAATTTATCGTAATCATTGCGCCCGCACTGCTGCTCTGGGGAATCGTTCGATTCCTTCGCGCGAAAGAACGGCCTTCACGACGCAGCGACGCTATCTTCCTTATCATCATCGGAAGCATCGGCCTGCTGCTCGGTATGGATGAATGGCGCAGGATGCTGCATCCTCCACGCGAGGCTCGACATCGCGCTGCCTGTCAGGACAACTTGCGCACTATCGGACGCGCCCTCGACGCGTACGCCTTAGCGAACGCCGGCGTTCGTCCAGTAACTCTCGGCGCCCTCTTCCCGAAATACCTGCCAAAGCCTGACCTTGAGCGATTGGTCTGTCCAAGCTCGGAAGATTCCGTGGGTGCGCCAGATCGCATCGACGCCTGGACGAGCTACGAATACAACCCTACGGGCAAAGAATGGCTTTGCCGCGACAAGCAAGACACTTTTCACATCCCGGAGGGGCGACACGTGCTTACGGCCGACGGTCAGGTTTATTTCCGCAACACGAAGGACGTCGCATGCCAGGAGAACCTCCGGCGCATCGGCCGCGCGCTCGACATGTACGCGGCGGCAAACAGAGGTCAGCGTCCCGAGCACTTGAGCGCACTCTACCCGGACTACATTTCCCACTCGGAGCTTAAGACCCTCCAATGCCCGTATCGGGCCGGGCCGGTTCGGCCAACCGACAGTATCGATGAGTGGACCGATTACGAGTACAATCCCTCGGGCGAGGACTGGATTTGCCGCGATCGGCAAATCCAGCACCAGGATGGACGCAACGTCCTCTTGCCCAACGGTACGGTTGAGTTTGTCAAGGAGAGGCCTCCCAGGTAATGTGTGAATTACGCTGGGTGCCACCTTCAAGCGGAGCGAAGCGAAGCTTGTGGGTGCAGGCGAGGGTAATCCGTCAGGCAATGAGCGTGCCCCACCCACAAGCTTCGCTTGAAGGTGGCACACGGGAAAGGCAATAGACTGGGGAAATACTGGCAAGTTCTTTCCTTCATCCCTTCGGGACTCTACGTGTGGAGGGCGTCCGAGCCGGGGACTCGCTTCCCTCATGCCGGCTTCCGCCCTTGATCTCCGCGGGACTCCAAGAAGGAGAATAGAACGGTCTGCGGATTCGGTCCCGAATTGCCACACTTCTCGGTGCTTCACTATCACTCTACATCCTGATCGAGGTACAATGAGTTGGGACGGCGTCATTACTTGTTGCGCAGGGGGCCATCAGTGCGCCAAGTCGAACGGACGACAAGGAGAAAGCGATGCAGGACTCCGAGGGCGTTTTCGCGAACGTTTGTGTGGGCGCCCTGCTTCTCGTTCTTATTCTCTTTCTGTCCCTCATAGCTCCGATTGGCTTGGCGTTTTGCGCCGTATTGATCCTGTCGGGAGCTATTCGGTTCTGGCGCGCCAAAGAGGGCTCATACCGGCAAACGGAGGCGATGATGCTCCTTATTGTCGGCTGCCTCGGCGTTTTCACCGTATTGGCCTTGAAGCCCAACTATCATCCCCCTCGTGAAGCCATGGCCCGTAAGCATTGTCAGGAGAATCTTCAGGCCATCAATCGCGCGCTCGATATGTATGCGAAGGCGAATAACGGATTTCGCCCCGAGCACGTGAGCGCGCTTTATCCGAAGTATTTTGGGCAGCCTGACTTGAAGCTATTCCTGTGCCCAAATTCGAAGAGTTCCATTGGCTCCCCGGAACGGATTGGCGAATGGAGCAGCTACGAGTGCAATTCCTCGGCTGAGGAGTGGGTCTGTCGTGAGAAGAACAACGAATTCCACGTTCCCGGCGGCCGAAATGTGCTGCGTCCCGGCGAAATAATCGAGTTCGTGAAAACGAATGGCCGCTCGTGTTGGGAGAACCTTCACCGGATTTCGCGCGCCCTCGATGCGTATGCGGCCGCGAATGGGGATGTTCGACCGGAGCACCTGAGCGCGCTTTACCCGGACTACGTGCCTCAGAAGGATTTGCTGCTCTTTGTGTGCCCACAGGACAAAGGCTGGGCGGGTCCCCCGGAAGACATCGACGAATG
>JAVEWL010000004.1:0-26205 GCA_034004565.1 FCB group bacterium
AGACGATGCAAGCCGCCTGTGGCGTCGGGTGATCGCAACCCTGGCTTTCAGGCGCCCCGTATCCGCCTGGGCCGCATGACGCGCAAAAGAACGCATTTCTCAACAGCCCCACAGTCCCCGTTTTCCGCCCGTTTTCCGGTCAGTCGGCTTAGATGCGGGTGCGGCCTTGGAGGGCGTGCGTGAGGGTCATGTCGTCGGCGAATTCGAGGCCGCCGCCCATGGGGACGCCGTGGGCGATTCTCGAGACGGCTATGCCGTGCTTGGCCAGCAAGCGCGATAGGTACATGGCCGTGGCCTCACCTTCGGAGGTGGCGTTGGTGGCCACGATGACTTCTTTAATTGTGCCTTCGTGAACGCGCCGCATGAGGGGGTCTATGGTAAGTTCGCTTGGCCCGATGCCTTCAAGCGGGCTCAATGCGCCGTGGAGCACGTGGTAGGTGCCGTTAAACGAGCCGCCCTTCTCGATGGCCATGGTGCCCGCGGGCCGTTCGACGACGCAAACGATCGAGTGATCGCGTTCGTCATCCGAGCAGATGCCGCAGGGGTCGGACTCGGTGAGATCACAGCACACGCTGCATGTCCGCACGCGGGCTCGCGCCTCGCGAATGGCGGTGCTGAGCTGATCCGCTTCGCTCATCGGCGCGCTCAACACGTGCAAGGCCAGGCGCTCGGCGGAACGCTTGCCCACGCCGGGCAGCCGGCGGAATGCCTCGATAAGCCTCTCTACGGAAGGTGAATCAAAAAGCATGGTCAGGACCTAGCTCCCCTGAAGGCTGCCCATGAGCCTGGCGCGCGCTTCTTCCCATTCCTGGAGCTTCGCCTGGCGCGTGAGGATATCCAGACGATCCAGGAAGACAATACCGTCGAGGTGGTCGTATTCGTGCTGTAGGATGCGGGCCAGGAAGTCGTGGGCCTCGAACTCCATCGTTCCGCCCTGCGGATCGAGCGCCCGGATCTTGATGCGCGTGGCCCGGGGAACGGGCGCATACACGGTCGGGATACTCAGACAGCCCTCTTCGCCCTCCTCCTTCCCCGTTCTCTCGATGATTTCGGGGTTCACGAGGCACATGGGCTCGTCCGTGTCCGGGTTGTGCAGCACGAAGATGCGCTTATTCAAACCCACCTGCGGACCCGCGAGGCCCACGCCGTCGTGCGCATACATGGTTTCAATCATGTCGCGCGCCAACTGTGGCATGGCCGGACCTACCTGTTCGTACGGCGTCGCCACCAGTTTCAGCGGGTCATCCGGATACAGCGTCAAGTTCAAGATCGCCATCGAATCCTCCTTGGGAGCACATCCTAGCACGGGTTCGGCGGGCCCTCAAGGCAGAGCCGCCAAGCACTTACAACACAACCCCATCGTCTATTACATAAACGCTCTAAAGGGTTTAGGCATTCCGAAGATTAACCCTTGGCTTTCTTGTCCTTGAGCATCTGGCCCTTCATCGGGATGAAGTAAATGCCGAGGTCGCGCTTCGAGTGGATCTTGCCTTCTTCGTCCTTCGTGTAGACGTAAAGGACCTGTTTTCCGCGCATCGGGGGGCCGACCGGGATGATGAGGCGGCCGCCGGGCTTGAGTTGATCGAGCAGCGCGGGCGGCACGTGCAGCGCCGCGCAGGTGACCATGATCACGTCGAAACCGCCCTCGACTTCCGGCCAGCCGAAATAGCCGTCGCCGACTTTCGTGTGGACGTTGTCGTAGCCGAGGGTCTGGATGACGCCGCCGACGGCGTTGCCGAGCGGTTCGATGATCTCGATGCTGTAGACCTCTTTGCAGATGCGCGAGAGCAGCGAAATCTGGAACCCGCTGCCCGTGCCGATTTCCAGGGCCACGTCGTCCGCGTCCGGCTGGGCCAACTGGGTCATGTAGGCCTGCCCGAGATAGTCGCTCAGGGCCGAGCCGTAGCCGACGCCCCAGGGCTTCGCTTCCGCTTCGTAGCAACTGCCGACGATCGATGTTTTGCCTTCGTAGTTGTAGTGGAAGTATTCGCGGGGCACTTCCTTGAACGCCGCCACAACGACCGGATCCGCCTTGCCGAGGCGTTGAACCAGGTAGTCTTCAATTCGCTTCAAGGCGTCGGGCTTGCGAAGCTGCACCTTGTCGAAGGTTTCCTTGGAGACCTTCATGTTGCGCCCGGTCGCAGCGGCGAGCTCGAGGAAGCGGTCGTATGTCCACTCGGGCAAGGGGGCCTTGGCGACGGGAGCGGGTTCCGGTTCGGGCGCGGGCGCGGGAGGCGCAGCCGGAGTCTGTTCCACGGCGGGCGCGGGAGCCGGTTCCGGCGCGGCAGGCTCAGGCACAACGGCCGCGGGTTCGGGCGCGGGTGGTTGCGCGGGCGCAGCGGCAGGCTCGGGGCTTTGGGCGGCGGCCTCGGTAGCGGCGGGTTTACAGCCCATCGCGAAGGCGCTGAGCAGGCAAAGCAATATCGCGACCGTTACAACAGAGCGCATCTATTCACCTTTCGTTGACAGTGCGGCGGCCCGAGTGCCGGGAAACGCCCATAGCGCCACGGGGTACAGCACGAGGGCCGCAACAAGAATCCACCTATACCCATAGGACACGGCCAGTATACTCGCCAGGGGCGAGGAAATCACCGAAAAGGCGCCGTTAATGGCCCAGGCCAGTGGAATAAACCCCGCCATGGGTCCTTGCAGCACGCCGATGCCGCTGGGGAAGGGCACGCCCAGCGCAAAGGAGGCGGGCGCAATCAGGACAAGGATGGCGGCACACTGGACCGGGTATGGCACGCGCAGCAGCCGCAGGATGATCGGGTCCAGCAGAAAGATGCAGGCCAGCAGGGAAACGGCAATCACGACGGTGGCGAGTGCAAGCCCGCGCCGGGGATTGGCCTTGAACCGGGCCGCGTAAAAACTCCCCGCGCCGCTGAAGACCAGCATGCCCGACAGCACGACCGCGAACGAGGACACGGAATCGTTCAACAGATAGGCGAATTTTTCGATGAGCGTGATTTCGACGAACAGGAAGCCCAGCCCTAGCGCCGCGAAGTAGATCGTGCCTTTGAAGAGTGTCGCCGTACCGACGCCCGTGCCACGCATGCGGACAAACGGCAGCACGAGCACAATAAGGGCAAACAGCGAGGCCTGCGCGAGCACGGCCACGTTCACGAGGTAGCCGATGCCCTCCTGCGGGACGAGGTCCAGCCCGCGGAACAACTGCGGCAGGCGGCTCAACCGGAACGCGTATTGCAGGAACGGGCGGTCGTCCGTCATGGGAGACAAATCGAAGAAGCTCGACGCGCCCTCCTTATCGGCCTCGCCTCGGAGGATGGCCGGCAGGGTTTCCATGAGGGCGTCTTGCGTATCGTCACCGTGGAGCGCCGCATCCGTGTCGCCGAACGACACCCTCGGCAGCGTGTTCCACACCTCGACCTTCGAGGTGTCGATGCCCGGGTAGTAGGGCGTATCAAAGGAGAGGTCCGAGCAGAACTGTACGAGCTTTTGCACATCCGCCGGACCGCAGGGCTGGCGCGTGACGAGGATTCGCACCGCCCACTCGTTGCGGTACACGGCGATGTGGTCGGCCGGGTTCTTGATGCCTGCGTCCCGGAGGGCGGCGGCCACGGTCGACGCGAACTTCTCGGCATAGACCGTCCACTCACGAATCGACACGGGCAACGAGACGATCCCGTCCGGCTTCAACGCGCCGAAGTATCGCAGGATCGCTTCGCGGGTGATCGCGTATTTGTTCGCCTGGCCGGCGTCGAGGTAGTCCTCGGCAATGTCGATGATATCGAACCGCGCGTCCGACCGCGCAAGGAACGACTGGGGCGAGTCGTTGAGCAGCGCGGCCCTGGCCGAGGCGTTCTCGCGTAGCGCGTCTTGCGCAAGGCGGTAGACCACGGGGTCCGACTCGAGCGCCACGCATTCCCCCACTCCGATGCTTGCCGCTTCGCCCAGCCGGAATCCGCCGCTCGACCCGACCAGCAGCGCCCGTGCGCCGGGCCGCAGGACGTAAGGCGCGGTGCTAAGCGCGCCCTTGAGATAACTATAATCGCTGGTCTCGTTGGCCGCGAGGGAGGTGAGCCGGTTGCCGTCCTTATAGAGACCGGGCTCGGCGGGCGCGTCACCGAGGTTCAGCAATGAAGAATTGTTGGACAGGGGCAGATCGCGGCGCTCCGTGAAATTATCGAGGAGCATGTAGTAGCCGCGCGGGGAGCGGATTTCCTTCAGTTTCTGGTTGCCTTCGACCAGCAGCACCGGCGTGATCGGCTTGTATTCACAGAAGCGCGCTTGGTTCTTCGCCAGCAGCCAGCCCGTTGACCCCAGCATCACGGCGATGGCCAGCACCGCCGCGGGCGCGCGCCGCTTCCAGCCGTTGCCCGGCAGGTTCAGCATGGCGGCGGCCCAGGGCATCAGGGGGACGAAGCACACGAGGTAGAACGGATGCACCACAAACATCAGAACCAGCACAACCGCCGCCCCGACGCCAGCACCGACGAGGTCGAACGCGTACAGACGCGTGATACGGTCCTGGCCGAGGATGAAGGCCAGACCCAGGAAGGTGCCCGACAGGAAGAAGAAGGGGAACAGCGCCAGGTAGTACGCGCCGATATTGACGAGTTGCGACTTCCAGAGGAGGGGGTTCTGGAGTTGTTGCGGGTTGAAGGGGTTGACCGTTACAAAGTGGAATCCGGCCGTGCAGGCCACCATCAGCAATACGCAGAGGGGAAAGAAAGATCGTTCGCCCAAATGGACGGCCGAGCGTTGGAACAGGGACAGCAGCACGCCGCTGAACGCGAGCCCCACCATTGCGATGGAAATCACCCAGTAGCCATATTCCGCCCAGCTTGCGATGGCGAAATAGCGCGTGAGCATGACCTCGAAGGCAATGGCGGCCATGGCCACCAGGAACACGGACCAAGCCCGACCCGACTTCACTGAATCCCCCTTCCGCTACCCATCCACTTCCATCAAAGACGCAACTGACCCTCGTAAAACACGTCGTAGATCCACTTGAAAACCTGCGACTGGGAGGCACGAGACTGCGGATCCTCCAGCAACATATCGGCGGTCTTCTCGGCGAGCCTTAACCCGCGCCGGCCGTTCGAGAACACCACCACGCCCGAGCGGCGGGCGGGGAATGCGATGGCGTGGCACATGTATCCTCGGCTGTCGCCGAAGTGCCAGAAACAGCCGCCCGCGGGGTCAAGCCCAAGACCCCAGCCCAGCCCCCACGCCAACCCATTTGCCAGGCGAATCTGGGGACTCGTAGCCATGCGCTTGTACACGTAATCCAGACCCAGAGCGCTCGTACGCCCGGAGGATATCATTTCAATCATGAGCCGTGCGAAATCTGACGGCGTCGTGTGCAGCGAACCGGCGGCATTGGCCCGCGCGGGTCTGCTGACATCCCGCACGATTGAACCGTCCCAGTCGTGCCCGGCGGCGGCCGACACTTCGTATTCCGGCCGCCACACGAGGCCGCTTTCGCGCATGCCCAGGGGCACGAAGACGGTCCTCGCGGCGTAATCCTCCAACGCCTCGCCGGTCACCTGCTCGACCGCCTCCTGCAAGAGTTCGTATCCGGCGCCGGAATATGAGAACGCCGTTCCCGGCGTGGTCTTGGGCGTCAGGCGGCCGCGTGCCGGCCGAAACGCGGGCAGGCCGCTCGAATGCGAGAGGATAAGCCTGGCCGTAATCTGGTTCGCCCGGGCGCTGTTCGAGAGAGACTCGGCCGGGGCGTAGTCCCGGATGGGCACGTCGAGCGACATCCGGCCCTGCTCGCACAACGCCAGCGTCACATAGGCACACAGCGGCTTGGTCAGCGACGCCGCCTGGAAAACGCTGTGCTCCGTGACCGGCCTGCCGGAAGTAACGTCGGCCACCCCCAAGGCATGCGTCCAGGCCAGCGACCCGTCCTGAATGACCGCTACGGACATTCCGGGTACGCCCGACCCTTGTATGAGCTCGGCCAGCCGCGCCGGACGTTCGTCGCCTTGTGGGCCGGCCTTCGCGACCGCGGGTTGCACGCGCCGCCCCGCCCACGCGGTTCCGGTGGGAATTGCCGCTGCCGCTGCCGCGCCGAGGGTGAGGATGGTTCTGCGTGTAATGCGCTTGGTCATGGCCACCTTGCCGCTTTCCAGTGTCGAGCGCCTAGACTATCGCACGCCGTTTCTGGACGCAACAGGCCTGTTCATAGCCCGCTTATCAAGATTCTATGGGCATCAGATGACCTACCAGGTAGGCTGATCTACGTTCAGTAGCTCGTAACCCTCTAGCCGACTGCGGGGGGGCTTCTTCCCGGGTGGCACCTTCAAGCCGCGTGACGAAGGAACGTGGCTTGTGGGTGGGGCAATGTGAAAGCCTACCCCCTCCCCCCATTGCTTTGTGGCACCCCCAAGCCGGCTTCATGGCTTGGGGGTGTTTTCATTTTGACAGGATACCAGGATTTTCAGGATGGACAGGATGGGTAAATAGCAAGATCACCACAAAGGCTCAAAGACTCAAAGAAGCACCAAGAACTGCAAGGGCTTTTGACAGGGTTTGCAGGATTGGGAAGATGAAGGGTCGCTGATGGATCCTGTGATTCTCGGGGGGCTATGGGTCTTATGGGGCTTATGGGAGCTATGGGAGTCATGGGAAGGATGGGAGGGATGAGGGACTCCTTATCTTCCCAATCTTGTAAATCCTGTCAAGAAAGGAAACACCCCCAAGCCATGAAGCCGGCTTGGGGGTGCCACAAAGCAATGGGCGGAGGAGGTAGCTGGAGGGTCACGAAGTCTTGGATCATTCTCTCGGGCATGGTGGCATGTACGTCCGGTCATTCAGCCCTAATCTTCCCATGAAAACGGTTGCCTGCGCAGCGCAATCGCGCTACCATGCTGCGAAGCGTGGCATAGCGACAACGAGGAGATGACTCCGTGCGTAACATTCTTGGATGGATCGTCGTGGCGCTGCTGGTGATGGGCGCGGCTTCGGCCGAAAACGGGGCGTCTACCCTTCCGAAGGCAACTCTTAAGCTGGCGGATTTTGAGACGGCCGGTTCCGTGGCGATTTGGACCGGTATTGACCATACTCAGACTGCCGCTCGCGCGTCCACTGGCTCAAATGCCATGACCTTCTCTATCCCCAAATACATTCAGGGTAAAGAGGAACGCCCGGGCGTGCGCTTGCCGTTCGCCGACGGCAAAGGCTTCCCCTCACGCGATTTCTCGCGCTTCGGAAAGATCGTCGCGGACGTGTGGGTCGAAGGAGCCGAGCCGGGCAAGATGGGCCTCAAGCTTGTCGATCTCGAGGACCAGAGCAGTTGGACCACGCACATCACCGTTGAGCCCGGCAAGTGGAATTCCGCCGAATTGTTGATTGACGATGCCGCCGCGGACTGCGATGTGCGCAACGTCGACTACGTGGTGCTGTATGCGTTGCGGCCCGAAACGGCCTATACCCTGGTCGTGGACAACATCCGCCTCGAACCGCGCGATAAGCCTCATCCTCCCGTGCTCACGTTGCGGTATCCGAATTATCGCGGCCTTGTCTTTCCGGACGGCGGCGATATCGAAATGTCGGTTTCGGTGTTGAGCGATGAGTTCGGTCTTGAACCGCGCGATTTTGCGCTTGAACTCTCGCTCGTTGCCAAGGGCAAGACGCATGCGCGCAAGAAGACGCTCCGGGGCGACTCCTATTCGTTGACCCTCCCTTCCCGGAGACTCGAGGAAGGTCCCGCGACGCTCACCGCGCGGCTGCTTCGACGCGACACCGGCGAGGAACTGGCCCGCCGCGAATGGAGCGTGCGCAAGGTGTCCGCTGCTGAGCAGGCCTCGATGAAGTCCTACATCGACCGGGCCAACAACCTTATCCTTGACGGCGAGCCGTTCTTCCCGCTCGGCTGGTACGGCAGCGCCAAGGAAGAGCACTTGGCCGAGATCGCGGACAGCGCGTTCAACACCTTGCTTGCGTACGGGACGAACCATGTATCCAAGGATAAGATGCTGGGCTTCCTCGATATCATGCAGGCGAAGGGTATGAAGCTCGTCTATTGCATGAACGATGTGTACCCGACGGCCACCTATTTCGAGGGTAAGGACTGGGAAGGCGTTACGGGCAACGACAACATCGCGGCGGCGGCCGTGGCGGCGTACAAGGACCATCCCGCCGTGCTGGCGTGGTACTTGAACGACGAGTTGCCTCGGAAGCTCGTGCCGGACCTCACCGAATATTACGAACGCATCAAGGCGGCGGACCCGAATCATCCGTGCTTCATTGTACTGTGCAACCGCAGCGAGCTGCCGTATTTCCCCGACACGACGGACATTCTCGGCGTCGATCCCTATCCAATTCCTCAGGACCCGATCACGCGGGTGAGCGCTTTCGCCGATGCGGCGCGCGAGGCCGTTCATGGCGCAAAGCCGGTGTGGCTGGTGCCGCAGGCCTTCGCGTGGTACCAGTACAAGTCAAAGAACAAGGACCGCGGCCACATCCCCACGCCCGACGAACTCAAAACCGGCCGTGCGCCGAATTATCCCGAATCGCGCTGCATGACGTATCTTTCGCTCGTGCACGGGGCGAAGGGATTGCTCTTCTATTGCTATTACGACCTGCGCGTGCTGCCGCAGTACAACGAGATGTGGGATTGGATGAAGGGCATCGGGGCGGAGGTCAAGACCCTCTCCCCCGTTCTCCTTTCGCCGGAGGATTTGGGCACGGTGAAGTTCACGCCCGAATCCGCGCCTATTCATACCCTGCTCAAGCGCCACGACGGGAAGCTGTACTTGATCGCCGTGAACTCGGGCAACGAGGCGGCCAAGGTGACGTTTGAGTTGAAGCGCCGTCTGCCGAAGCAGGTCGACGTGATGTTTGAAGATCGGAAGGCCGACGCCGCGGGTCGCCGTTTCAGCGACGAATTCCAGCCCCTGGAAGTCCACGTCTACGACCTCGGCAAAGGACGGGGATAGGTACTCGGGATCTACCACCAAGGCTCAAAGGCCACAAAGAACTGCAAGAAGAGCACAACCACGAATAGGACGAATCACACTAATCGGATCTGGGGTTGCGTGCAGCGTTGTGGCTGAAGCGATCCTTTCATTCTTCCCATACTTCCCATGACTCTCATAACTCCCATGGCCCTTATAGGTCTTATGGGAGGGATGGGAGTTATGAGAGTCATGGGAAGTATGGGAAGAATGAGAAGACTCTTCGTCGATTGGCACACTCCCCCGGCGACGCCTGCGCTACATTTCAATCCCCAAGGCGATTTTCAACGCCTCCGACATGCGTTGTACGGGGTGGAACTTCATCTTGTCGCGCGCGCTGGCCGGAACGTCGTCGAGGTCAGGTTCGTTGCGCTCCGGCAGGATCACTTCGCGAATGCCCGCGCTATGGGCCGCGAGCACCTTCTCCTTGATGCCGCCCACGGGCAGGACGAGCCCCCGCAGGGTGATCTCGCCGGTCATCGCAACGTTGCTGCGGATGCGCTTGCCCGACAAGAGCGAGGTCACCGCCGCCAGCATGGCCACGCCCGCGCTCGGTCCGTCCTTCTGGACCGCGCCGGCGGGGATGTGGATGTGCAGGTCGTTCTGGGTGAAGGTTTCTTCCGGGATATTGAGGGCCGCGGCATTGGAGCGCACGTAGCTCAGGACGGCCTGCGCCGATTCCTTCATGACTTCGCCGAGTTGTCCGGTCAACACGAGGCTTCCTTTGCCGGGCATTCGCGTCGCTTCGATAAACAAGATGTCCCCGCCCGTGGGAGTCCACGCGAGTCCGGTGGCCACTCCCGGAATGCTGGTGCGTTCGGCGACGTCGTGGAAGACGCGCTCGCGTCCCAGGTACGGCGCGAGGTCGTCCGGGGTGACCTTGAACTGTTTTGCGCGACCGTTATCCGCCACCTGTCGGGCGATGCCGCGGCACACGGTGCCGATCTGCCGTTCGAGGTTGCGTACCCCGGCCTCGCGCGTGTAGCCGGTGATGATTCGGCGCAGGGCCGGCGTGGAAAACGACACGCGGCGCGGCGGCAGGCCGTTGGCTTCGATCTGGCGCGGCACAAGGTATTTCGACGCGATCTTCAGTTTTTCTTCGACGGTATAGCCCGCGATGTCGATGATTTCCATTCGGTCGCGCAGAGCCCAGGGAATCGTATCGGCCGAATTCGCGGTGCCGATGAACATGACCTTCGACAGGTCGAACGGCACATTGAGATAATGGTCGGTGAACGTGCCGTTCTGCGCGGGGTCCAGCACTTCGAGCAGCGCGGAGGAGGGGTCGCCGCGCCAATCCGAGCCGACCTTGTCGATTTCGTCCAGCATGAAGATGGGATTGTTAACCCCCACCTTTCGCATGCTTTGTATGATGCGGCCGGGCAGCGCGCCGATGTAGGTGCGCCGGTGTCCGCGAATCTCCGCCTCGTCCCGCATGCCGCCAAGCGATATCCGCACAAATTTGCGGCCCATTGCGCGGGCGATCGACTGCCCAAGGGAGGTTTTGCCGACCCCCGGGGGCCCCAGGAAGCACAGGATAGGGCCGCCGGCATCGGCTTTCAACTTGCGCACCGCGAGATACTCGAGGATTCGCCGCTTGACCTTCTCCAGGCCGTAGTGGTCCTCGTTCAGAATTCGCTCCGCCTCGCTGAGGTCGATGTGGTCCTCCGTTGAAACCGCCCAGGGCAAATCGACGAGCCAGTCGAGGTAGGTCGTAATGACGTGGTACTCGGAGCTGGCCTCGTTCATCTGGCCCAGCCGATCGAGGTCGCGCATGGCTTCCTTGCGCACGTCTTCCGGCATACCCGAGGCTTCAATCTTCTCGAGATACGCCTTCAGTTCGGGCCGCTCGCTGCCCGCCTCGCCGAGTTCTTCCTGGATGGCGCGCATTTGCTGGCGCAGGAAGTATTCGCGCTGGCTGCGATCGATCGTGCTCTTGACGTTGGTCTGAATCTTCTTCGACAATTCGAGGAGATCCACTTCCGCGGTCACCAGATAGATGATCCGTTCCAGGCGTGCCTTCCGGTCCAGTGTTTCGAGAAGCTTTTGCTTCTCCTCAATATTAATGTTCAGGTTCGCCGCGGCAAGGTCCGCGAGGAAACCGGCGTCCTGGATGTTCTCGATCACGGTGGCCGCGTTATCCGGCAAGTTCGGCGAAAGGTCGATAAGCCGCCCCATTTGCAGCTTCAGCGTCATCACCAGCGGGGCCGCGTCCGTGCCGTCCAGGGGCGAATCGTCCAGTACTTCCACCCGGATCCGAGGATACGGATCCGTGCTCTCGACCCCCACCACGCGGAAACGCTTCAGCGCCTGGATGGCCACATGCATGTTGCCGTCGGGCGTGCGCTGCAGTTGAAGGATGCGGCCAATGCACCCCACGTCATAGGCATTTTCCAGGGAAGCGGGTAGTTCCGTGTTGCGCCTGGTGATGAGTGCGAGGAACTTGTCCCCCATGGCCGCCTCTTCGATCAACTTCATCTCCGTCTTGTCCGTAATGCGGAGAGGGGCGAGCGACAGCGGAAAAATCACCTGGTCCTGGACAGTCAGCAGCGGAAGCACCGCGGGATACTGCTCGTTCGACGTAAGCACGGCGGCTTCGGCCTTGCTTTGATCTTCGTTCATCGTACGGCCTTTCTCGGAATCTCGATGATGAGATAGCCGTTCTCGTATTTTGCCTGGATCTGGTCTACGTCCGCGCGTTCCGGCAGGCGAACGAAACGCACGAAAGATCCGTATGGGATTTCCATCTGGTATACGTGCTCGACGCCTTCCGGCAATTGTTTAGGCCGGTAGCCGGCGATACGCAGGACCCCCTGGTCCACCACCACTTCCATTTTATCTTTGTCCGCGCCCGGCAGTTCCACATAAATGCAGATCTTTTCGCAGCACTCGTAGATATCGATGGGCGGCTGCCAGGTAGACGCCTGGTGCGCCTCCTGATGGCCCGCCTGGCTGAACACGGCGAAGGTATGGGAGAAGAAGCGTGAGAATTCTTTCATGGATGGTATCCTTGCTCAGAAGTGGAGCCACAGGATCTCGTTCGCGATGGCGCGGATCGTGCACTCACGATTGTAGTGCGGGCCGTATCATTACGCAAACGCCCAAGGCGAGGATGCCTGTGAGTATGCCAAGGCGCGAAATTGGCCTCGCCGCCCCGTTCGCTACGGGGCGGGAGGATGCAGCACGGCGTTGATGACCAATTGCACATCCCTTGCATCGGACTCTCCGGACAGATCAATATCCGTCCTGAACGCCGTAGGCCTTCCCAGGACGCCGTTGATGACCGCCTGAACGTCCGCCGCGTCCACCTTATGCGAATGGTTGACGTCGCCCACCGGCCAGGGAATCGAGGTGGGCGCGGTCGGATCGGAGTCACCGTCCACTTCCTCTTTGTCCGTGAACCAGTCGCCGTCGGTGTCGGGGTCGTTCGGGTCGGTGCCTATCCCCGCTTCGTCGTAGTCCGGCAGCGCATCGTTGTCGCTGTCGCGCAATGGGAGAATCAACGCGCTCGGGTATTGCGCGCCGGTGTGGAGCGTATTGTGCGCCACTCGCGGCGGATTCGCGCCGGGGAAATCGTCGCCGGTGTTGGGGTTGATTTCAAAACGCGGGTAATTGCTGCTCGAGATCTGAAGTCCAATCCGGTGGCCCGTGTTCACGATAAGGCTGATGGACCACATGTCCACGTCCAGTACGCCCACCTGTCCCGGAACAAGCGGATCGGCGGTGACATCGCTGTTGCGGAACTTCACGCGTTGGATGCTGTCCAGCATGAGCATTTCGCGGCCGTTCGGATAGATATCAACGAGCTTCGCCGTAAAGTCGGTATCGGGAGCGTCCGAGGACACGTACAAACGCGCGCGAACGCGACCCGCGATTTCCATCGGTCTCGTGAGGGGCGGCGTCGCGAATCGCAGCACATCCGGCCTGCCGCTCACGGGCCGTTGGTCCATCACGCCCGCGGCCATCATCAGGTTCTGCCCCCCCACCGTGGGACAAGGGTTGGCCGGATTGTATGTGAACGTCAGGGCGTCGTCGCCCGCACCGGCCGCGCCCATGGTCAACGCGCCATCGGCGGCGGCGCAAAGCTCTCGCTCGACCGTGGGGAACGGCGGCCAGTCCTCGGCCGTGCGCCACACGTTGCCGGGCGCGCCGGCTTCGCCCACCGCGCCAACCACGTAGTAGTTGACGGCCGGTTCGCTCATGATGCCGTTGTCCGTTCCATTCAGCCAGCAGTCCAGAAACCGCACCTGGTAACTCGTAGAATTCGGGGCGCCTGTGGTGGGATAGGACAATTCGCCCCCCGCGTTGGACAGCCCGTGGGTCCAGGGACCGATGATGAGCTTCTGGTTTCCTTTGGCCCCCGGTCCGCCGTTGTGTTGCCGCGACACGAAATTGTCGATGGTGCCTTGTTGAAAGATGTCGAACCAGCCGCCCATATGCAGTGCGGGCGCCGTCACGTGCTCAACGCGGGCTTCGGCGTCGTAGTACGACCAGTAGTCGTCGTTCGTGGGATGGGCCTTGTAGATTGGAATGGTGTGCGCAATACCGGTGGCCGTCGTCCAGTCTTCGACGAGGTTCTTGACGAAAACGCCGCCCATGTATGACACGCCGCTGTGGAATTGGCTCGGCGCCACGCGGATGATCTGACATGTAATCTCGCCGCCCGCGGCGGCGTTCAGGACCTGCGTGATTCCAAGCGCGGACCCTCCCGCGGTCGCGATCCGGCCGTTGCACTCCGGTTGCGCGCGAATCCAGGCCAGTGTGTCTATTCCGTCTTGCAGGGGCCCCCAACCGTCGCTTTCGAAGCCGTTGTTCACGCCTTCGCTCTCGAAACGTCCGCGCGTGTCCTGAACAACCACCGCGTAGCCGAGGCTGAGGTAAGCGTTCGCATCCCCCGCGGAACCGCCCTTGCCATAAATCGTTCGAATGAGCACCACCGGAAATGGCCCGGGGCCCGCGGGCAGATAGCAATCGCTGGCGAGCCGCACGCCGTCGCGCATCGGCACCATAACCGTCGAGAGCGATTGCGCCCACGAAACGGACGCACACAGGATCCCAAGAAGAAGACCGAGATAGGCACCGCGCATTCGAATCGACATCTTCCACCCCTTGCGTTGTCCGCATCGTCCCGTCCCCATACACGCCAACTATAACGTTATACGGGTAAGCGGACAAGCGGAAGAAAGCCACCGTCCTTTTGTCTCGTGAGGGCGGATTGCTACAATGCGAGTTCGGATAGCGAGCAGGGCAGCGGACGGAGCGAACACAGGGCGTGAAAAACATCGTCGTCATACCCACGTACAACGAGGCCGAGAATATCGCGGCCATGATTCAAACCCTGCGCGGCATCATGCCCGAGCTCGACATATTGGTGGTCGACGACGGTTCGCCGGACGGCACCGGTGACATTGCCGAAGGCCTCGGCGCGCGCGTGCTGCGGCGCCCGCGCAAGCTCGGCCTGGGCACCGCCTACGTCACCGCGTTCCGCCAACTGCTCGACGAGGGTTACGACCGGCTCGCGCACATGGACGCCGACTTCAGCCATGACCCCGCCTCGCTGCCAAAGCTGATCGCCCTGCTCGACACCTGCGATATGGCGGTGGGATCGCGCTACATTCCGGGCGGGGGCTCGGTGAACTGGGGCCTGCACCGCCGGATCCTGAGCCGGGGCGCGAACATGCTCGCCCGCACGATCCTAGGACTTCGCCCGCACGATGTGACCGGGGGGTTCCGGGCCTTCCGTCGCGAAACCCTTGAGGCCATGGATTTGGCCACCATCAAATCGGAAGGCTACTCCTTTATGGTGGAGATGGCATATCGCGCCCAGCGAAGGGGTTTTAACATTGGAGAGTTGCCCATCGTGTTCCGCGATCGCGAGAAGGGCACTTCCAAGATGAGCCTGCGCGAGATGCGGCAGGGTTTGCTGAACCTGTTCAGGATTCGCCTGGGTAAGTACTGAGTGTTCCCTTCCGGAAAGGCGCACAGCCTGTTTTTTCATTCGCAATTGCGCGCCGTATCGGGTATGATTAAAGGACTTACGTATTTTTTCTGCGTCGCCTTGCAGGTCAAGGATGGGCAATTGGCGGGCACGCCGGAGGTTTTACATGCGCAACACGAAGAGTCAGTTTTTTGGTCTGCTCCTGTTCCTGGTGGCGTCCGGCGTGATGCTCACCAACGGATTCACCACCCGTATCTTTGCACAAAACAAAGAGCTGGATGTTTTCCAGAGCGTCGACCCGATCGCCAACGTTTTGGACGAGATCCTCGACAACTACGTGGACGACCCGCAGGTCGATCACGTGGTCGAGGGCGCCCTTACGGGCATGATGAACGCCCTCGACGACCACTGTTCCTACATTCCGGCGGACGTCTACAAGCACCTGCGCGAAGACACGCAAGGCGAGTTCGAGGGGATCGGCATTTCCATCCGGCTCGACGCGGATAAGCTCATCGAAGTGGTCCACGCCGTGCCGAATTCGCCGGCGGCCGAGGCCGGTCTGCTGCCCGGTGACCGCGTCATCAAGATCGACGGCGTGTCGACGCGCGCCATTGGGTTGGACGAGGCCCGCGACCGCATCCGCGGCCCCATCGGCACGTCCATCACGCTGACGGTATTCCGCCGCGCGGACAGCGCCGATTCCGAAGCGGAAACACTCGAGATTCCGGTCAAACGCGGCAAGATCCCCCTGGAGAGCGTGTTGGAATCGCGCCTGCTCGACGGCGGCATCGCCTATATCCGCGTGCAGGATTTCAAGGACAACACGGCGGCCGACCTCACCCGCGAAATCAAGAAGCTGAACGAAGGCGGCGCCATGAAGGGGCTCGTCCTCGACCTGCGCTGGAATCCGGGCGGCCTGCTGACGGCCTCGAAGGACGTGGCGGAATTGTTCCTGCCGAACAACACCCTCGTCACCTACACCAAGGGACGTGACACCGGCGGCAACAACATCACGGAAGACCTGAAGCTCTACACCGAGCGCGAGGCCATCCTGCCGCAGAACCTGCCGGTGGTGGTGCTCGTGAACGAGTGGAGCGCCAGCGCCGCGGAAATCGTGACCGGTTGCCTGCAATACTGGTCGCGGGCGCTTATTGTCGGCGAGAAAACCTATGGCAAGGGCAGCGTGCAGACGATTATCCCGCTGCAGCGCCCCGCCGGCGCCGCCTTGCGCCTGACGACGGCTTTGTATTACACGCCGGCCGAGGTCACCATCAATAAGCGCGGCATCATCCCGGATGTGAGCGTGCCCATGGACGAGAAGCAGCAGCGCGGCTTGTTCCGCCAGATGGTTGCCTCCTACAAGGACGACTTCGCGAAGGTGAACAGCCAGAACCACGGCTCGGTCACGGGCGACGCGGCCTCTCCGGATACCGTGGAAGACACGCAGCTCCAGCGCGCGGTCGAGATCATCAAGGAAGAGCCGCTTTTCGAAAAGCTCATCCAGAAATACCACAAGGATCCGAAGGAAACGCAAGTGGCGGCCATCGGTGGGGAAGCCGACCAGGCCCCTGAAGCCAAGGAAGCCGCGGCCATCAAGCAGTAACTACGAACGTTCAACGCACCGGCCATCCGTGGGCACCCGCGGATGGCCGGTTTTCTTTTGGCCCTGTTGGCCGCATGGAGATGGAGGCCGTTTTCGGGTACACTGTCGCGAACTTTGACCGGCTCGAACCGCAACCCCATCGGGAACTCTATTACCATGTCATTCTTACGGTTCTCCGAACGTTCTAACGACGCCCTGCGCCCCATCCGCATCGAGCGGAACTACACCCGTTACGCCGAAGGGTCGGTCTTCATCGCCTTCGGCGAGACCCAGGTGCTGTGTACGGCCACGGTCGAGGACGGCGTGCCGCCCTGGCTGCGCGGGTCCGGGACGGGCTGGGTCACGGCGGAATACGCCATGCTCCCCCGCTCTTCGGCGCAGCGCATCCAACGCGACGCCAACAAGAAAGGGCGCGCCCAGGAAATCAGCCGGCTCATCGGGCGCTCGTTGCGCAATGTGATCGACCTGAACCTCCTTGGTGAACGGCAGATTATCCTGGACTGCGACGTGCTCCAGGCGGACGGCGGCACGCGCACGGCGTCGATTACGGGCGCCTATGTTGCGCTGCACGACGCCCTCCGGCGCCTCGTCGACGCGCGCGTCCTGCCCACCCTGCCTCTCCTGGGACAGTGTGCCGCCATCAGTGTGGGGATGGTCGAGGGCGAACCGCTTCTGGACCTGAATTACCAGGAGGATTCGGCCGCCGACGTGGATATGAACGTGGTCATGCGGAGCGACGGGCACTTCATCGAGGTTCAGGGGTCGGCGGAAGGCGAGGCAGTCCCGCGCAGCGCTTTGAACGCGATGCTCGACCTCGCCGAGTTGGGAATAGGCCAACTTTTCGAGTTTCAGAAGGAAGCCATCAATCGTGAGTGAGATACTACTGCTCGGCACCGGAAACAAGCACAAGGCCGCCGAACTGGCCGAGATCCTCCAGGGGTTACCCTGGGAGGTAAAGTGTCTCGCGGACTTCCCGCCGGTGCCGGAACCGGTCGAGGACGGCGATACCTTCGAGGACAACGCGATCCTCAAGGCGGTGTACTACGGCCGGCAATTCGACGTCTGCTGCGTGGCCGACGACTCGGGGCTTGCGGTCGATGCGCTTGGCGGCGCGCCGGGTGTATACTCCGCGCGCTATGCCGGCGAAGACTGCACCTATGCCGACAACAACGCCAAGCTTCTGCGCGAGTTGGCGTCCACCCCATCCGAAAAGCGTTCCGCGCGTTTCATTTGTTGCGCTGCGCTCACTAAGCGTTCCGATGAAACGCATACTGAAACAGGCATGGTCGAAGGACGAATCATCGATGCCCCGCGCGGAAACATGGGCTTCGGGTATGATCCGCTCTTTGTGCCGGAGGGGTATGATCTGACTTTTGCCGAGATGTCTTCCGAGGAGAAGCATAGGATCAGCCATCGAGGCCGTGCGTTCCAGGCGTTGCGGAAGTATCTGGAGGCTATCCGTTGACGATTCTTCCGCCGAACGAGGTTGGTTTGACCGCCGCCGCTGCCGCCCTGCGCGCGGGCGAGGTGGTCGCTTACCCGACGGAGACGGTCTACGGACTGGCGGTGAACCCCTTCGATTCGGCGGCGCTGCGGAGGTTGTTCGAGGTCAAAGGCAGGCCCGAGGAGAACCCGGTTCTTCTCGTCGTGGCGGATGAAGGGCAATTGGCGCAGGTGGTACGGGAAGTCTCGACGGCCGCACAGACCTGCATCGATGCCTTCTGGCCGGGGCCCCTCTCCCTCCTGCTTCCCAAGGCGGTCGATTTACCCGTCGAAGTGACGGCTGGGCAGGCGAAGGTCTGTGTCCGTTGTCCCGCGTCGGAAATTGCCCGGGCCCTGTGCCGGCAATTCGGCGGAGCGATTACCTCGACGTCCGCCAACCGATCGGGCGAGAAGCCGGCCGCGACTATTGAGGGAGCGATGTTGCCCGGGGTGGCGTTGGGGATAGACGGCGGGCGGCTCCCGGAAAGCCTGCCATCGACCCTGCTGGACCCCGAATCGGGGCGGATACTGCGTGCTGGTGCGGTGCCCGAGGCGGATATCCTCGCTTGTTTGCGGGCGCAGGGGCCAGGAATGTAACCCCGAATTCCCATTCGGGGACTTTATTTTTGGGGCAAACGCAGCGCTACGGAAGAAAAAGCAAAGACCCCGAATGGGAATTCGGGGTTACATTAGTTGCCCGAGTAAAAGGTTACGATGAGGTTGTGCTCGGTGCGCAGGCCGACGCCCCAGTTCCCCTTCTTCCCAAGCACCCCCTCGAATTCCACCCGTTTGAACTCCTCGGGCAACTCGCTGGAGTAGTCGGCTTTCTTGTTGAAGCCGGTGTCGCCCCAGATCCAGACGAGAAACTCCTTCTCGTTGGGAGCAACGGCGAGGTCGGTGCTACCGTCACCATTGAAGTCGCGCAGGACAATGGCTTTGAAGGTTTGGCGGTTGAGGATTGTCGTCACTTCTACCCGGTATTCCAGCAGCGCGGCCGGACGGGGCTCGAAACGCCTTTTTTCGGGGACGTAGAGGTGGGCCGTAAGCTCAAAAGGCCACGAGCCGTTCGTGACGGTTCTCACGAGGCTTCCCAGTGAACCGCCGGGCTCCGGGACGCGAGCTAGGAGTATGTCGTCGTATCCGTCGCCGTTGAAATCGAGCGGATCGAAACTGGAAATGAGCACGCCGGGGTAGCGGAACGTCTCGCCGTCGGGCTGCGAGTCTTCAGAAACATTGTCCGCGAAATTTTCGACGAAAATGATCGTTTCCTGGCGCAGATCGCCCGACCATGCGAAATGGACCTTGACCCGTTCTCCCGGCGTCTTGCCGACGGGAAACCACGGCCACTCTCTAGGTTCCCGTTCTCTTGTCGGTTGCGCGAATATGGCCTGGGTGGGGGTACTGTGCGGGGTGACGCCGGCATGCCGTGCGTCTCGTGGCAGTTCCGGGGCAAGGGCGGCCCATTGCCAGATGTTCCACTGGATCGTGCCGTCAAGATCGGACGTACCCGCGCCGAATCGGGTCCAGCGAGAGTTGCCCTCAAGTGAACGCAAGGGAAACTCGCCCGCGTCTTCGCCCGACAACGAATGGAGCAGTACCCGGTCTTCTTTCGGCAAACCGATGATCGGACGGTCTGACACGGAATACACCAACGGGTAGAGGTACGGTTCGCCCTTATCCCGCGAGAGGATTCCGTCGCTTTCAAACAGGGTGGCCGCTTCCGCGGGACTGCCCGACACCGGAATACGCAGGATGCGTTTGCCCGCCACGGCGATGACTTCCGCCTGGTGGTCTCCGTCCGTGTCGGCAACGTCGAATGCGGTAACGTCTTCCGGCAGAATAGCCTGCCTTGGAGGCGTTGTGCCCTGCAGGGCATAGGCGGTCAGGGTACGATTGTCGAGGACGTAGATACTCTTCATGGGACCGCTCTCGGCCGGTCCCACGAAGGCAATTGCCTCGGGATTTACCATGGGAATGATGCGCGAGTCGAGGGCGGCGACGACGTGCAACAGAATAGCTAGTGCCAGATTCATGGCTGCGCCTCCCGCGAGAAGAAGATCCGCGCTTGAGGTTTGGCAGGGAAATCCATCAACACGATATCGGATCTACCGTCGCCGTCAACGTCCGCGATCACGAAGTCGGTTTCGGCGGTCGTCGTGACCCAGCTAGCCGCCTTCGCCTCGAATCCGTTGGCCGTTGCGAAGCGGATCGCGATGCGCTCGGGTTTATCCTGAATGGCCAGATCCATGCGGCCGTCGCCGTTGAAGTCCCCGAGACCGATTAAGCCGTCCCGAACATACTTGTTGACCATTGCGCTTTGCTTGAACGGGGGGCGGTCGAGTTGCAGGCGGCCCTCCCACCCGAAATCCGGCTTCGCGCTGAATCGCCCCTGGCCGTCTTGCAGATGCACATCGAGGCGGTGCTTCACGGTCGTGTCCGTAAACACACGGTTCACCAACTCGCGCAACCCGCCATCGAAAATGCCCGTACGCTGAATGACGAAGTCGGAATCGCCGTCGCCGTCCATGTCGGCGAACTTTCGATTAGAATATGGAATCTCCGTACTGCGCAGCGTCTGAATACTCTTGCCGCCGTCCGTGGAAACGGAGACGGTTTGAATGGCGTGGCGCAGCGGATTGGACCGGGCGTCATCGAAGTATCTTCCGACAAAATCAACCGTTTCATCGCTGTTTAGAGACTCGGGCTCCATATACTGCATCATGGGTTCGGTGGTCATTTGCGAAAGAGGTTCGGCGGTGTATTCGTTCTCCCCAGGTTTCAAAGAATAGCGCGAAATATTGAAGCGGGCCTTGTCTTTACTGAAGAAATCGAAGTCCACTGAAGTCAGCGTGGCGCCGCTCAAGGTGAGGCCACAGCGCATCGCTCGTTGCGGTCCGTCGTCTTCGTTCAAGTAATACTGGCTCACGCGAACAGGACGCACCGGCGGGTAGACCTTCAGCACGCCTGACGGTTCGTAGCGCTCGCCGCCCAGGGCATAGATGCAGAAGCCTTTTTCCGCGGCGAGGGCGATTTCCGGAGTACCATCCCCGTCGATATCGTGCAGAAAGCTTGAGAAACGCACGGCCCGATCTTCGTTCGTCTCGGGTTCGTCACCGGGGTCGGGTGCACGGAAGGACGGATCCGGTTGTGGCCATTCGACCGGTTGAACAGATTTCTTTTTCCACGCGCCGTTCTCCCACGTCGCCACTTCGAGGCGGTCGGGATAGCGGAGATACAAATCGCGTTTCCAAAATTGCCCGACGGGCGCCACCTCCTCTGCGGAAATGGGATACGAAGTCTTCTCGGAGTAGTGCCCGTTCTTCAGGAAGTACAGGAGCGAGTCGTCGATGAGGTCGTTGGTGCCGTCGCCGTCGATGTCCGTGTCGGTGTTGCGCCACTCGCGCCAGACCATGTCCTGCTGCGAGAACTCGAGGTCACCGTCGAGTTGCGGCACGTCTTCCGCCACAAACACGGTGGCGGCGCCGAGGATCGCGGCCAGGGCAAGCGTCAGCATCCCGCGAGGTTCCTGCGGCGAAACAGCACGACCGACACGATCAAGCAAACTGCCATGGTCGCGAGGGAAATGCCCACGCACCACGCCGCGCCGGGCATCCACTGCGGGTCCATGCTGTGGTCGACCATATCGCGGAAGGGATCCCATGGCATTTCGAAGTAGGTGGTAAAGAGGTATTGATCGACTTTGAGCGGGTATTTGACGGCGTCCGCGAGGAACCAGATACCGAGGGCGGCCGTGATGGCCGCGGCGCTGCTCCGGGTGAAAGTAGAGATCATCAACGCATACGCGACCGCCGCGAACATCGGAAACATGCTGAGTCCGAGCCCGAAAACGTACGCCCGAAGCACCTGTCCGCCGGTGAACACCAGTTCGCCGCCCGTGGTAATGCCTACGAGGTCGCCGAAGACAATAACGAGCCCCCAGGCCAGAACGGACACCAGCACCGCCAGCGCCACGGCATAGGTCATACCGAGCAGAAGCTTTGCGAACAGAAATTCGTGGCGCAGGATCGGCCGCACCAACGCCAGGCGAGCCGTCCCCCCTCCCAGTTCCGACGCCACCAGACCCGCGCAGTACGCGAGCAGCACGACAACACCCAACAGGTTCAGGGTCGCGGGTGTGGCGAGCACGAGGAAGGTATAGTCGCTTTCCGCATCGCGGTGCAGATGGTGCAGCAGGGGCGCGGCGAGCACGGCCAGGGCTACGAGGATAAAGCCCAGGTAGGTCGAGCGCATTCGAATCGCCTTGGCGAGCTCGAACTGGTATGCGGCGTATATGCGGCCAATCATGGCTTCACCACCTCGAGGAAGTAGTCCTGCAATGTACGGCGCCGCGGGATCACGCCGGATATGCGATAGCCCGAGCCGACCAGGAAACTGTTGAGCTGGTGTACGGAGCCGTTTCGCAATTGCACCTCCATACGACCGGGTTTGACCTCGACCGCCTCGACCCATTCCTGGTCCATGAGCCGCTTGGACGCCGCCTCGGGACAATCGATGAGCACATCGACCCGGCTAGTGTCGTAGGACAAGAGCGCGTCGGTCCGCTCGCAGGAAACGAGCCGTCCGCTGTTGATGATCGCGACGCGATCGCACAGCGTTTCCACCTCGTGCAGCAAATGGCTCGAGAAGAGAATCGTCACGCCCGATTCGGTGGCGAGACGGCGCAGCAGGCGCAGGATATCCTGCGTCGACTCCGGATCGAGACCGTTCGTCGGCTCGTCGAGAATGAGCAGGCTTGGCTCTGTCAGCAATGCCTGCGCGAGCCCAAGCCGCTGCCGCATGCCCTGCGAATATGTGCCCACCTTGCGGTTGGCCACGTCGCGAAGATTGACGAGGTCGAGCACGCGGTCGACGTTCACCTCGCGCCGCGAAAGCGTGGCGAGCAGCATCAGGTTTCGCCGCGCGGTGAGGAAATCGTAGAAGGCCGGGCGCTCGACGAACACGCCCATGCGCGGCGCGATGCTCAGGAACTGAGACCGCAGGTCCTTACCGAAGATCGATACGCCGCCCGACGACGGCCGCACGAGGCCCGCGAGCATGTAGAGCGTCGTGCTCTTTCCCGCGCCGTTCGGGCCCAGTAAGCCAAAGACTTCACCGGCTTCCACCTCGAAGGAGAGGCCGCTGACCGCCACGGTCGAGCCGTAGCACTTGGTCAGTTTTGAAACCTGGACCGGGGCCGGCATGGCCGCACTCCTATGCGCTCGTGAATCATATGTTGGCTTCGCTATCGCTCACGCAGGGCCGGATGTCCTTTACCACGAGTTGCACGGAGGTCTGGCCGCGATAGGTCTTCAACTGGGGCGTAAAGGCAATGTCGCACGTGTCCATCGCCTGAAGCTCTTCGAAGCGCTCACCCATGCCGAAGGCAATTGCCGTCGCCACACGCGCGCCGGACTGAACGCTTAAGCGCAAGTGTCCGCCGGTAAGAACCCGCAACGATTCCCGCAGGGGCGTTACCCCGCAGCAGGCGAAGATCGGGGCCGGGTTCGAGCATCCGTAAGGCTGGAGCGCATCCAGCGATTTGATGAAGCGAATATCCAATTGGCTCAGCGATACCACGGAATCGATCTCGATGATTTCCTTCGGCGACTCCGCCAGGATGCCGGATGCGACCCCCTGGAAGGCGTCGCGAAATTCCTCCACGCGATCCGCGCCGATGCTGATGCCCGCGGCGGTGTAATGCCCGCCGAACGTGACGAGGTGTTCCTTGCACTGCTGCAGGGCGTTCATCAGGTCGAAGCCGTCCACGGTGCGGGCGGAACCTCGTCCGATGCCTTCGCCGTTCAGCGTCACCAGGATGACCGGCCGGCCGTAGCGTGCGCGCAGTCGCGACGCCACCACGCCGATCACGCCGGGGTGCCACCCTTTGCCTGCGAGCACGATAGCCCGCCGCGCGGGGTCGTGAGAGCGGTCGAGCTCTTCTTCCGCCTGGACCAGTATCTCGCTTTCGAGGGTGCGGCGCTGGCGGTTTGCGGCATCGAGCTGCGCCGCGAGCGCGGCCGCCTCGCCCGGGTCGTTGGTAAGGAGGAGCTTGATTCCCGCCATGCCGCTGCCGATGCGTCCGTCGGCGTTGATGCGCGGCGCGAGTTGGAATGCCATGTCCTCGGAGGTGACTTCCTGCAGCGTGAGCCCCGAAGCTTGAACCAGCTTCAGCAAGCCCAGCGAGGGAGCCTTACGCAATTGGGCGAGGCCGGCCGCCACCAAATCGCGATTCTCGCCCTGCAACGGAACGATGTCCGCCACGACGCCCAGTGCGGCGATGTCGATGTCGTGCATCTCGCCGGTGAGCGCGCAGGCCATTTTGAAGGCCACCGCCGCGCCGCATGCGAGGGCCGCGGGATGATCTTCGTCTTCGCGCTTCGGGTTCACCACGGCATATGCATCGGGCAGTGGCCCGTTAATCGAGTGGTGATCCGTGATGATGAGGTCGATGCCGAGGGCCCTGGCCGTATCGGCAGCTTCGTAGGAGGAGATGCCGTTGTCAACGGTAATGATAAGTCCGACGCCCTGCCGTTGCGCCTCTTCGACGTGCAGCGGGGCGAGGCCGTAGCCTTCCGCCATGCGCTCGGGCAGCGCGTAGCTGCATTCCACGCCGATACGGTGCAGCGCGCGGATGAGAATCGCGGTACTGGCGATACCGTCGACGTCGTAGTCACCAAATACGTGGACGTGCTCGCCGCGTTCCTTCGCGAGCACAATGCGGGCCACCGCCTTGTCCATATCGCGCAACGCGCCGGGTTCGCATAGATTGTCGGCCGTGGGGCTCAGGAAGCGGCGTCCCGCTTCCGGCGTCTCCACCCCGCGGCGGAGCATGAGGTGGGCAATCATCTGCTGCACACCGAGCGCCTGCGCGAGCGCGGTCGTCCTGGCGTACTCCAAGGGAGCGATGCGCCATTCCTTTGAGACATGTTCCGGTTTCACAAACACGCCCTCGCGAGGCGGATGATTTCGGTCACGACTTCCTCGAAGGTCTTGTCGCTCGTGTCGAGGAACACCGCGTCGTCGGCCGGCCGCAACGGCGCGACCTTTCGGGTGCGGCTCATCTCGCCGCGCTCGTGAATCTGCGCGCGCAACGTTTCGAAATCAATGGGCTGCCCCTTCGCCTCCAGCTCCTTCTGGCGGCGCAAGGTGCGCGCATCCAGCGAGGCGTCGAGGTATATTTTGCACTTGGCCTTCGGAAAGACGACCGTACCCATGTCGCGCCCTTCGCACACCGTCGGCGCCTGCGCGCCAATCCGGCGCTGCAGTTCCACGAGATGTTCCCGGACCTCGGCGACCTGGTCGAGCTTGTAGATGTTCTGCGTCACTTCCTGCGAACGAATGGCTTCGGAGATGTCGTGGCCGTCCACCACCACCTTGAGACGGCCGCTCTCGTCGTGCATTTCCAGGGGCATCGCGCGAGTCGACGCAGCGGTGGAGTCCGGATTGTCCAGGTCAACCCCATTGTGCATGGCCCACCAGGTCGCGGCACGGTACATCGCGCCGGTGTCGAGAAACTGGTAGCCCATTTGCCGGGCCACTTCCCGCCCCACGCTGCTCTTGCCCGCACCCGGAGGCCCGTCGATGGCAATAATGTTGGTCACATCGGTCATATCCGAAACGCCCTTACCCCTTGTGTTTCGGCGGCCAAGGTTACCTGGTCGCACAGGTGCGGATCTTATCACATCGGTTCGTTCCAGGGGTAGCCGAGACAAGCGGTTTGACATGCCGCCTTCCAACCACTAGCCTGTTATCACTGTCCGGTTAACAATCTCTCACCAGCGATGGAGTGCACACGCCATGCGATATATTTTGTTATGCCTCGCCGCATCTATACTCGGCGTTTCCGCCCAAGCCGCCGTCAAGACCGAAGCCGTTGCCTATCGCCACGGCGATATCGAGCTTGAGGGCTATCTCGCTTACGACGACGCGGCCGACGGCAAGCGTCCCGGGGTTCTTGTTGTGCCTGAGTGGTGGGGCCTTGGTAATCATGCCAAGCATAGCGCCGAACAACTCGCGGAGCTCGGCTATGTCGCCTTTGCTGTGGACATGTACGGCAAAGGCAAGCTTACGAAGGATCCCAAGGAAGCGGGCCAATGGGCCGGCGCCTTACGCAACGATCGCCAACTCCTGCGCGACCGCGTGAAGGCGGGCCTCGACACCTTGCTTGCCAACGAGCGGGTCGATCCCGCACGTATCGGCGCCATCGGGTATTGCTTCGGCGGCACGACCGTACTTGAGCTTGCACGAAGCGGCGC
>JAVEWL010000410.1:0-5387 GCA_034004565.1 FCB group bacterium
AGGCGCTGCATGTACTTATCCCCTTGATGCCTGAATCCCCCGCATCTCTTGCGCAGTTTAGCTCAAGATGACTTCGATGTCACTAGTTTTCTCAGTTGCCTCACATTGTGTTTTGCGCAGTTCTAAGTCAAGGTGCAAAGCTCCTGTAAGACATTCGTGTAAGGCATGTTCAGTCTTGTCTGTTCGCTGGGATCCTGCGCGCCGTTGGAAAGTAAATACCGGCTCCCCGCGTTTCATTCTGCCGGTACATGCGGGGCAGGTTGATCTGCCCCGCATCCCTCAACTGGGCGCTCATTGCTCCGCTGGGATAAGCTCTACTTCGGCCAGCGCGGCATGTGAGGCGTCCTCCGCAGGCGGCACGAGGACGAGGCGCAGCCAGCGGGTCTTTATGGGTTGGGGGAAGGCAATCTCCGTGGGCGTTTGGCCGGGGGGGAAGGGGTCGCTGGCGATGGGTGGTGACCAGTTGCGGCCGTCGTTGGCGGTGTAGACTTCGTAATGGGCGAGGGTGACGTCGGGAGCGGGGCCACCTGGGTGCCCTTCCAGACCATGTTCGACGAGGCGGTCAAGGCTGCCCCTCCGGAGTACTGGGCGGCCGATGGCGTGCACCCCACCATGGCGGGACATGCGTTGATGGCCAGGACCTGGCTTGATGTGACGGGGCTGGGATAGCCAATACCTACGCGGACCGGCTTAGGTGTGCAAGCCCTGGTCGTCGTCATCCGGCGGGACGATGATTATCGTCCGGGGGCATGTAGATTGGACCGTCGACGAGGCCTGATTGCGCGTTCCCGGCTTGCGCAGGCCTCTTATGCCGGTCACGAACATTGTGCCGACGAGGCAGCTCATGAACACGGTGTAGGGTATGTATTCGAGCAATCCCAGGGAACCTACCCCGTGCCATCTTTCCATGCTGACCATAATAAAGACGCCGGCGTATTGCAGCGCAAGCAACATCGCGAAGCTCCATCGTGCCGTCGACGAATGCCCATGGGAGGCAAATGCCCCCAGCAGTCCCCAAAACCCCAATATCTGCGCGGCCAAAGCGAGTATGACTACCGGAAACAACTCGGAAAGCAGTACGAGCAGTAAGTAACCGGGGCAGGTGTGCAGGTAATACAATAGTGGATCCCAGGAATGGCCCAACATTCCCATGGATGAAATGGAAATAGTAAGAAAAGCCCCACCCAGCACGCCAAACAGGTATCCAATCACGGCGGCCTTCTTATTAATGTTAAAGCGAGGCGGCATTTCTCGTACGCGCATATACCACTCCTACATTAGATGAAGGACACCATAGCATTAGGGGTGCTGTGATATCCAGTCGATGTGGCTGCGCCCACGGCACTATTCGCCAGGAATGCCGCTCATTTCTCTGTTGAGAGTAGTTCCACTTCGGCGAGGGCTGCGTTTGAGGCGTCGTCCGCGGGTGGCGTCAGGACGAGGCGGAGCCAGCGGGTATTGGTGGGGGCCGGGAAGGTGACTTCGGTTGGGCCGGGGCCAACCGTGCCGCTGGCGATGGGTGGTGACCAGTTGCGGCCGTCGTTGGCGATATAGATGTCGTATTGGGTTTGGGGTGCGCCGGGGGCGGGGGTGCAGCGGAGGCCTTTGAGTTCGGTTTCCTGGGCGAGGTAGAGGCGGAGCTCGTGGGGGGAGGTTGTGTTGGCGCGGGGTCGCCAGAAGGTGTCGGGGTTTCCGTCGACGGCGTTTTCGGGGGCGTGTTGGCGGGCGGCGCTGGAGGCTTCGACTTGCGCGACGGCGTTTTCGCCTTGCCGGAAGACGGTCTTGAACCATGCGGGATCGATTTTGCAGGCGGGCGCAAATCGATCGGAGTTCATGTAGTCGATGAGGGATTTGCGCAGGGCGGCGGCGGCGGGACGGTGCTCGAGATCGCTTTCAATGTCGAGCGTGCAGACGAGGACGCGGCCTTGTCCGACGCGCGCTTCGAAAATGGCGCCCAGCATGCGGTTCTTGTTCCAGTCGTCGATGACCTGCACGAGCGGACGGAACTTGGGGTCGGGGATGTCGAGGCGGAGGACGTTGGAGGGGTGCAGGAGTTCCCACCATTGCCAATCGCTGTGGCCGTCGTTGGGGAAGGCGGCGAAGGCGGGATGGCGCGCATCGCAGAGGATACCGAGTTGACGGTCCTGTCCGGGGAACCATTGGGTGTTCCAGAAGATGGGTTCGAAGGCGCTCTTCAAGCGGTGCATGGGCGCGATGTGCTTCGGGAGCAGCAGCACTTTGGCGCCGCCGTGTAGGAGCGCTTCTATGTTGTCCGCCCATCCCGCGGCGACCAGGATGCAGTCCGGAGCGGATGCGGGTTCGGGCAGGGGATAGACCCAGACGTCCCAGGAGTTGCGGGCGGTGGTGCCTTCGAGGAACACGGAGAGCGTGATTTTCGATGGCGCGGTGACTTGGGCGAGGGGAAGCTCGATGTCGCCCAGGGGAATCGCGTTGCCGAGGGGGATGTCAAGGGTGGGCCATTGGCCTTCGGCGAGTACGGTGCCGTCGTCGGCGGAGGCGGTCCAGCAGGGTTGCGCGTTCTTCAGCGGGGCGGCGCCAAAGTGGGTGAGCTCGGCGTGCGCCACGAGTGTCTCGGGAGTGGTCCAGACGCGCTTACCGATGCGCAGCAGGGGAACGGTCTCGCTGCAGAAGCGGCGGAATTCGTCGGATGTGATGGCGCCCTTGCTGTTCCAGAAGGCGTCGAGGAAGCCTTCGAGCGCGCTGCCTTGTCCTGGGAAATCGTGCAGGGCAAGAAGCTGGAACCCGCCCGAGCCCGGCGTGCGCAGCAGGGCCTCGATGTCGTCCTTGTACAGCAGCCGTTGGAGTTGTCCTGAAGCCCACGCGAAATCGCATGCCTGGTCGAGCATGCCGTTTTCGCGGAGGCTGTCGCGGAAGCCTTCGAGGTTGCGTGCGCGAAGCACGCCGGTGTAGTTCGCGATCTCACGGTAGTCGGGATAGACGCACCACTGGCCAAGCTCGTGCGCGATAGCGGGGCGTTCGCAGCCCTCGAGGACGTCGCGATAGTCGAAGTCGGTGGCGGGACCGAGGCGTCCGCCGTGCAGGCGGTAGGGTTGCAGGTCTTTCTCGCCGATGAGCCGTTCGTGCACGATATGGAAATCGCTGACGGGCAACTCGGGCCAGCCTGCGCAGGTGGTGTAGAGCCTGCGGTTGTCGCTGCGCCGCCAGTCCTCGACGATTGCGGTGAGAAAGGAGTTCTTGTTGGGGCCGCTCGGCTCGTTGCCCACGGCGAGCATGGTGAACGAGGGATGGTTGCCGTAGGCCTCGAGAATGCGCGCGCTTTCGTCGCGGATGAACTGGTCCACCTCGGGAATCTTGCCGAGATCGCCCCAGACCGGCGTTTCCACTTCGAGGGTGATGCCCGTTTCGTCGGCGGCGGTGAAGGCGGCATCGGGCGGGCACCAGGAATGGAAGCGCATGTGGTTTAGACCGTACTGGCGAATCGTATCCATGATTCGGCGCCAGGCCGCGGTGTCGGTGGGCGGAAAGGCGGTGAGCGGGAATATACAGCATTCGAGTGTGCCGCGGACGTAATAGGGGCGGCCGTTCAGGGTGAACTGGGTGCCGTTGCGTGCGAAGTCGCGCAGGCCGAAGCGGATGTTTCGCACGTCCGTCGCGACCTTCGATTCGAGGCGCACCTCGGTGTCGATCAGGCGCGGATCGAACTCGTCCCACAACGGCGCGTCCGGTCCGAGGTTCAGGACGAGTTCTGTTTGGGCCTCGGAAGCGGGAGCAAATTCAATGTCCCGCGTGGCAACCGAAGCCAATGCGGATACCAGCAAGCGGGCTGTCACCGTTTCGTTCAGTTTGTTTTTCGCGACGATGCGGATGGTGGCTGTGCGTTGTGCGGCGTTGGGGTAGATCTGGACGGAGTCGAGGGTGATGGGGGCCAGCGCGCGCAGTTCCATACGCCCGATGACGCCGTTCCAGTTGGTCTGAGTATGTTCGGTGATCGAATGGGCGCGCATGCCAACGTCGTACTTGATGGTATTGTCGATGCGCAGCGTTAGCCGATGGCGGCCGGGGGAGAGCGGAGCGATCGCATACACGTGCGGCGCGCAAAGGCTGTCCCGCATTCCCATGGGTTGGTCGTCTATCCAGAGGCGAGTTTCCCAGTGGCAGCGTTCGAGGAAGAGTTCGAGCGCGCGGCCTGCCCAGGCTTCGGGGATGTCGATTTCGCGCTGGTACCACGCGGGGCCGACGTATTCGTGGAGCCGGCTCAGCCGGGAGCGATGGGCTTCGTTGTTCGGCGTGCCTTTGCCGTTCTGGTCGAGCGAGCCGGGTAGATGCACCGCTTCGGAGTAATCCGCGCGTTCCCAATGCTCATCAGTGCCAACGCTAGTGGGGTCAAGGCGAACGCGCCACTCGCCCGCCAGGGACAGCACGCTGCCGGAATCCGCGTTTGCCCACGTTGATCCCGTTAGTAGAACGCATGCCATAAGGAATAGACGCATGATTTGGCTCCCGGCCTCGATAAATGGTAACGCTACCCCGTTTGCGGGCCATTCTACTCGCCCCGCGACTCAAGAAAAAGGGGCAGCACTCCCCGAGTAGCGCAATAGCCAAAGCCTCCCCACCTGAGGATCCCCTATGGACATGCCACCTTCAGACAAGCTTACGCGGGTGGCATACTTTCTGAGACAATTGGGGACCAAACGGAGCTAGTAGTGTGTCCATCGTGAAATGAGAGGTTGAGAGTATTTTCGATTTCGGATTCTCGATTTTAGATTGAAGACCGAAACACGGCAGTACCTCTCAAAGCACGATGGACGGAGCACTAGAGGCACACGAATCCACCCCCTCTCCCCACACAACACGACAAACCTTGAACTCTCGTGCTCCATTGTTGCTACAATCTCCGCACCGCAACTCAGGGCAACAGGGAAGAATGCAATGCCATCGACTGGACCCCAGGACCACCCGGCGCCTCCCGCCTCCCAGCCCGTCGAACCGCGCACGCGCGCGGAATGGCCCGTCCTGCTGTTGTTGATTGCCCTTGCCTTTGCCATCCGCCTCTTCCGGCTTGGCACCGTCAACCTTCGTTCGGACGAAGTCCTCGAACTTCTCAAAGCGGAACACCTCTACAACGTCCTCTTCCAAGGCATGCTTCTTGACACCCACGCGCCGTTCTTCCCCTTGGTGACCAAGCTTTGGAGCCTGCTCGGCCTTACCGCCAACGACTGGCTGGTCCGCCTGCTTCCCGCAACACTTGGCGTTGCGTCCATCCCCCTCATTTACGCCCTCACGCGTAGTCTCTACGGGCGCCGCCCCGCCTGGATCGCCGCGCTGCTGCTGGCCGTTTCTCCGTTCTACGTCACCCTGTCGCGCGACATGAAGGACGACATCTTTCTAGTCTTCATCGGCATGCT
>JAVEWL010000411.1:0-5384 GCA_034004565.1 FCB group bacterium
GATCAGCGATTGCAAGGAGATGGCCTCGTTCCGGGCCGGAAGAGTGGTGAATATGGTCATGAGTGGTTTCTAACTTGCTCGGCATCCAATGGGTTCCCAAAGCTATGCGTGCCAGCGGCTCAAGTCAATGTTGTGGCACTGGAGCGTTGTATCAGCAAATTTCTACCCGATGCCGTACATGGCCAATTCGTGCTTGCACGAAGCTGTCTGTGAGATGCAGGCAATCACGGAAAACAACTACGCCATCACCATTGGCGGCTCTGTATCGGGGGGCCTGGAAGTTGATGGTGATCGCCCGCCAGGCGGGCGGCTGTGCGTTGCCATGTCATTCTGCCATTCGGACATGTTCTGAACGCGCCCAGATGGCCGCGTCCGATTGGGCGTATACCAGCGTGAAGCCATCAAGCGCCGAGAGTTCCTCGGTAGACGGGAGGTACCAGCGGTAGCCCCCTGCTGCGAAGTAAACCAATAGGTCGGCCCGAGTCGCCATTTGGGCCAACTCTTCCTGGTATTCAGGATTCTCCGTCCGAGTAATTGGATCAGTAGACCGAGGAAACATTGTGGCCTGCTGCTCCAGATAGAGCTGAAATATCTCCGGCGTATTGGTGCCCGTGCTCCATGTGGGCGGGAGGCTACGGATAAACTCCAGGGCTGGCATTTGTTGAACGACACGGCTCCCAAATCCGGTGCCATCACGGAAACTGGTTTTCCATAGCGCGTAACTCGACGGGAGGTTCAGCAGCAAGGGAACCGCAAGCAACAGGACCCCAAGCGCACGCGCCCACTTCCAGCGGATCGGCCAGAATGCGTGGAGGGCGAGGAGAAAGACGCTGGGGAAAATCGGGACCAGGATGCGAGCATCGAGCGGCGTATGCGCGTCCGCCCAGCTGATCGAGAGAACGATGAAGGCGACATAGCTCAATGTGTAGATCGATAGCAATCGTGCCGCGATCAGCGAATCCGGGGTGTGACGGCGCAGAAACCAGGGAATGAGCGTCACCAACAGTACCAAAAGCATGAGGACCCAGCCCAGGTTCGCCCCGAGGCCGAACCAACCGGAAACGGTTTCTAGAGCCTCCCGAATGTGGCTTTCGCTGAGCGGGTGGTAAACCAGCGAGCGAACCTCTGTCCCAGCTCCGCGCAAATGATTGAATGCCAACCACGCCAGCAGGGGAGTCGCACTGACGATGCCAACAAACACAGTCTTGGCGAGCCGATCCCGCAGGCTCCATGACGCCGCAAGGACCAGGATCGCGAGTACGTTGGTGGCGATCAGGAACAACCCCGCATACCGGACCAATACCGCGAACCCCGCCACCAGAGCTCCCACCGCCAGCCATTTCCAGGGCGCGGAATCGCGAAGTGCTCGCTCCATGACCAGGATGTCTGCCAGACACAGAACCAGGAAAGCGGGCTCGGTCCAAAGTTGCAGGTGAACGCCCCAGATGCTCGGTTGCAGCGCCAGTAACGCGATAAACCCAAGTATGGTCACCGATGCTGCCCGCGACGCAGCATCGAACAGGCGCCAACTCAACATCGCAAGCAGCAGGATGTTGAGGGCCAGGAACATGCCTTGCAGCGCTCGAGCGCCAATCCCGATCTCGGCGAACATAAAGGACCCTCCTGCAAGCAGGAGGGGATACAGCGGAGGCCAGTGCGTGGGCAGCGCCCCGAAGTCGCCATGTTCCGCGATGGCTCGAGCGGCTCGCATGTAGGACATGGAATCGGACGTGAATCCAAGCCCCCACGGAGTGATGGCAAACAAGGCTACCGCCGCGAGGATGGCAAGCAGCAGGTAGGCCGTATGGACGGGATCAGCGTGCGTGGGCGAAGACATAGTAGTTTCGAGCTCCAAAATTCCAGAAAAATGCCGCGGCAACGGCCCCCAGCTTGCCGGCCAGCGGCATAAACCCTGCCAACTCCACCAGGGCGGCGAGCGCGGACGCGTGAATCGCGAGTCCGATCGTGCTTACGACGTACACCATTAAGACCTCGGCGTTTCTCTCGAAGCGTGCGCCGCTCTGGAATACCCACCGAACGGACAGAACGTAGTTGACGAGGGTCGCGAGCACGAACCCCGCAACACCGACCGCGAGATAGTGAAATCCAAGGCCGTTGTGAAAGGCGATGAAGAACAGAAGGTCGACCGAGGCGGCAGCCCCTCCTACGAAGAAGTATCGGATGAGCTTGGTCATGACTTCCGAGGTCGACGCCAGGTGTTGTATTTGACGATGCAGTAGATCGCCCGAAATCCGTCCTTCCAGTTGATCTTCTTGCCCTCCGCGTACGTGCGGCCGTGGTAGGAGATACCGACCTCGTAGATTCGGCAACCGAGACGGGCAATTTTCGCCGTGATCTCCGGCTCGAAACCGAAGCGATCCTCCTCGATGGCAATACCCTGAATGATCTCGGTGCGGAAAACCTTGTAGCAGGTCTCCATGTCCGTGAGATTGAGGTTCGTGAACATGTTGGAGAGCACGGTGAGAAAGCCGTTGCCGACCCGGTGCCAGTAATACAGGACGCGGTGTGGATGCGCCCCGACGAACCGCGAACCGTACACCACGTCCGCGACGCCATTCGCGATCGGCTCGACCAGTTGCGAGTACTCACGGGGATCGTATTCGAGGTCCGCATCCTGCACGATCGCCACGTCACCCGAAGCAGCCTGGAAGCCCGTTCGCAATGCGGCACCCTTCCCTTGGTTTTGATCGTGAAGAATCAGGTGGTCATACAACGCCGTGAGCTTGGACTGAAGAAGCTCGCGGGTGCCGTCGGTGGAGAAATCATCGACGACGATCACTTCTTTCTGCCGGTAGGGTGACTCGTGGACGGCCAGCAATAGGCGTTCGATCGAGCTCGCTTCGTTGTAGCAGGGGATGATGACTGAGAGTTTCACTTTCGGGGTCTCCCTTCCACCGATCGACATCAAAGATAGATCCCCATGTTCAGGGCTGGGCATTGGGAAACATAAACGCCCCTTTCCGGGCCGGTCAAGCCGAATTGCCCTGTTTACAAGAAACCACGTGTCCTATCGCCATCCCGAAGTCCTGCCGCTTTCAGTCATCAACATCGAACAACCGGCCTCGCCAGCGGGGGGTAGGGTCTGAAGGTCGGTCTGGTGTCCGAGGTGTCGTCTGGTCGCTTCATGGCGACGGTGTCCTTGTGGTGGTGTGTCCAAGTCCGGGCAAGGGCGTCATTGGCTCCTGATGCGTGTGCCAAGGGGACGTCCAGTATACTGTGGCGCCGCGCATCGAGCGAAGCGCCGCGCGGTATCGGCCTCCCTTATCGAGCGGCAGCGGCGAGGCCTTCTGCGGCTGTTGTCGATGCCAACATGGAAGCAGCATGAACCAAAGCTATCGCTGGCAATCAGTGCTTGTCTGGATCGGTCTGGTCTGCGCCATGCTCCTCGGGCTGGCGGTTCGCCTCGACCAGCTCGTGAGTTGGCCCGTCCTCGACCCGAATTATCTGTACGCGGGCAATCCGATACTCGCGAACGTCGATGGCTACTTTTACCTGTTGCTGGCGCGGGACTTGCTCGAAGGCATTTACGCGCACGGTGAGCCGCTGCTGGTCTTCCCTGCGTCGCCGCCACGCCCGCTGCCGGCGCCGTTGCTTTCCGTCGTGACGGCGGCCCTGGCGTCGTGGACGGGGTTCCCGATCGAAGTCGTGGCGGCCGTGTTGCCGGTGTTTCTCGGCGTGTTGCTTGCTGTCCCGTTGTTCTACATCGGAGGTCTGCTGCGGGGACCCGTAACAGCGCTTTCGGCCGCGACCTTCGGCGTGCTGCTCCCCTATTTCCTGTACCGCAGCGGCCTCGGCTGGTACGACACGGATGCACTCAACGTCGTACTTCCGCTGTCCATGGCGGTCATCGCGACCTGGCTCCTGCGGGATGGTCCGACCCGACGTGACTGTGTTCTGGGTGGGCTGTTGTACGCGGGATTGGTCTATCTGATGTTCCGGTGGTGGGACCAGGCACCGCATGTGGTCGCCCTGTTTTCTGCGTATCCGCTCTTGCTGCTGCTTGCACTCCGCTGGCGAGAGGCGGCCGTCCGGTACGTCTCGCTCTTGCTGTTGTCGCTTGTCGTGATGCTGATGCCAATCGGGCTCATGGATATCCTGTGGTCGACTCAAGGATCGCTGCAGTATGTGTCGAAACAGGATTTGGGCATCTTCCCGAACATGGGGCAAGCCATTGGCGAGCAGCGGCCCCTGGTGTTGGGAGAGTTCGTCACGATGGCGGCGGGGCATCCGGTGTTGTTTCTGCTGTCATTGCTCGGGCTGCTGCATCTCGGGCGACACAAACCCCTTTTGATGTTGCCGCTCGTGCCATTTCTGGTCGTCGGCTCATTCGGATACTTCTTCGCCGGGCGCTTTCTGATCTTTCTCGCCCCCGTTACGGCACTGGGTCTCGCGGGTATCGTTTCCTACACGCTCGACCGTGTTCCGCGGCAGCGCGTTGCGAGTGTACTTGCGGCAGTGGCCTTCGCGCTGATTTCAATCGTGCTGGTCATGGCGGAGGACGAGCTCGAGGCCGTGCCGATCGTGACCGCGGACGTGATCGGGAGCATGGAGCGGATTCCGTCCGTGACGCCGCAGGATGCCGTGATCTGGAGCTGGTGTGACTATGGGTATCCGCTGAGCCATTGGGGCAGGCGGCCGACGATCTGCGACGGAGCGTCCCATTCCGGCGAGATGCTGACCTACAGTGCCATGCCGTTGCATGCCAAGTCACCGCGGCAGGCGGCGAACTTCATGTACTTTTATGTGAAGCATGGCGTGCCGGGTATGCGTCGGGTATTGGAGACGTTCGGCAACGACTGGCATCATGCGAGGGACTTCCTGCGGCGCATGCATGACCTGGAACGTCACGAGATACCGGAAGCCCTCGGTGACTACCCCGAGATTCCGTCATCGGACGTCGGCCAGTGGGCCGAGTTCCTGTATCCCGAGGAGACGCGCCCGGTCTATCTGTATCTGGACCGGCAGACCATGCGCGTGGCGCACTGGTGGTTCTGGTTTTCTACCTGGGATACGCAGGCCCGGCAGGGCATTCATCCGTACTACATCCTGTTCCATGAGATGAGCCCGGACCTGTCTGGTCGGCGTATCCGCCATGCAGACGGCCTGTTCGACATCAATCTCGGCACCGGTCTGGTGAAGTTCGGCGAGCGCAGCGTCATGCTGGAGACACTCAATCTGATCGAGTCGGGTGCGACCGAGTCCCGCTCGTATGACAACCGCAGCGGCTGGATCATGGACGTTTCGGTTCGTGATCGCTTCGGGGTTCTGCATGACCTTTACATGCACGACACGACGGCGCACCGGCTCTATCTGCAGAAGCTGGACAGCGGCCATTTCGAGCCGGTGCATGTCGATGGTGCGAC